>DATBCM010000076.1:0-4231 GCA_036270455.1 Gemmatimonadales bacterium
CTTTCATCAATACGTAGGCTTCCCGACTCCGCGCGATCGATCGCCGCACGCCGTCGGCGTAGCCGATGCCGAGCGTTGCGATGGTCGTCGCCCGAGACGCACGCCAGGTCGCGCCATACCCTACCGTGTCCCCCGCGGCGATACGGCGCACGCTGACGACGCGCGCGCGAACCCGGGCGACCGGCTGTCCCTCGGGCAACCCTTTTCCCGGATCGCCGCCGTACAGGAAGATTCCGGGCCGTACCGCATCTCCGGCGAACATCGCTCCCCGCAACGCCGCACCGGAGTTCGCCGCGTGGACGACGGTGGGCCGCCGGGGCAGGCTGCGGATCGCCTCCGTGAACCTGGTCCACTGCCCCGCGGTCGCGTCGACGTCCTTGTGCGCCGAGTGAAACTGGGTGAAGCACCCTTCGAATGCCGAGGTGTCGAGCGCGTCCCGCCAGGGGCCGAGTTCTTCGGGCCGGACACCAGTCCGCGACATCCCGGTGTCGATCTCCACGTGAAAGGCCTGAGTGCCGCGGGACCGCCACTCACGCAGCGCGGGGAGATCATCGAACACCGGTGTGAGACGGTGGCGCTCGAACTCCGCGAACCGCGCGGGCTCGGCGGGCAAGAACACGAGCATCCGCCGCTTGACACCAGCGTCGCGCAGCTGAACTCCTTCATCCACCGTGGCCACCGCGTATCCCCACGGGTCGAGGGCGTCGAGCGCCTGTGCCGCCCTGATCGCGCCCAGGCCGTACGCATCGGCCTTGATGACGGGAATCAAGGGCGCCCCGGAGACCCGTGCCACCATCCGGGCATTCTCCACCAACGCGGCGTAGTCGACTTCCACCCACGCGCGGGGTTGCTGCTGTCGATCGCTGGAAGGGAGATGGCTCTGGGGGCTGGGGCTCACGGGCGGGCGAATGATATGAATCACGTCAGCTAAAGGCAAGACTAAAAAGAGTTTATCTTATGGCCATGACGAACGACGCCGACGCCGCCCTCGGCCGGGCCCTCGCGCTCGTGCGCGATCTGCGCGCCCGCTGCCCCTGGGACCAGGCGCAGACCCCGGAGACGCTCCGGCCTTATCTCGTCGAGGAGGCCCTCGAGCTCGATCACGCCATCGGCGCCGGCGACGTCCCTCACATCAAGGCCGAGCTCGGAGATCTGCTGCTCAACCTGGCGTTTCAGGTGGTCATCGCCGAGGAGCGCGGCCACTTCGATGTCGGGGACGTGGTACGAGGACTCGAGGAGAAGATGTGGCGCCGGCACCCGCATCTGTTCGGGCTCGGGGAGAAGCCGAAGACCTGGGAGCGTGCGAAGCGGGAGCCCCGGGCCATGGGCCCGGGGATAACTGGGAGCGAGCAACATGGCACTCTCTCCGGCCTCCCCCCAACCCTGCCCCGGCTCCTGATGGCGTACCGGCTCCAGGAGCGCGCCGCAGGGGTCGGGTTTGATTGGCCCGATGCGAAAGGGCCTGCGGAGAAGGTGAGGGAAGAGCTGGGCGAGGTGGAACGGGAAGCGGGGGAGGGGAGCGGGGAGCGGTTAGAGTCAGAGATAGGCGATCTCCTGTTTGCTGTTGTAAACCTTTCCCGGAAACTCGGTGTCGACCCCCGCTCGGCGCTCGAGAAGGCCAACGCGAAGTTCAAGACCCGATTTGAGGCGGTGGAGAAGCTGGCCGGCGAACGCGGGATCGATCTGACCGGGGCCGGACTCGAAGTACTCGACCGGCTCTGGGACGAAGTGAAGGCTCAGGGCCAGAGTTTGTAGAGCGTCCGCGGGAAGGCGATGGCCTCGCGGATGTGCGGAATGCCGCAGATCCACGCAACGGTCCGCTCCACGCCCAGGCCGAATCCGGCGTGCACGAAGGTCCCGTACTTCCGGAGGTCCAGGTACCAGCCGTACGCCTCCTCCGGCAGTCCCTCATGCCGGATCCGGGCCAGCAGCTTGTCGTAGTCGTCCTCGCGCTGGCTCCCGCCGATGATTTCCCCGTATCCCTCCGGCGCCAGCAAATCGTTGTTCAGCACCGTCCGGGGATCGGCCGGGTTCTCCTTCATATAGAAGGCCTTCACCTCCCTGGGGTAGTTGAAGACCAGCACCGGGCGGTCGTACTGCTTGGCCAGGAGCGTCTCGGCATCCCCGCCCAGGTCCCGGCCCCATTCTATGTCCGCGCCGAGGGCCTTGAGCTTTTCCACGGCCTCGGTGTAGGACACGCGGGGAAAGGGCGGCCGGACCGCCTCGAGGGGTGGGAGATTCCGTTCGAGCTCCTGGAGCTCCGGCTTCCGGCGCTCGAGGCAGCGCTGGACGATGTAACAGACGAAGTCCTCCTGGAGCTGCATATTGTCGTTCGAATCGTTCCAGGCGACTTCCGGTTCCACCATCCAGAATTCGGTCAGATGCCGGCGGGTCTTCGATTTTTCGGCGCGAAACGTGGGGCCGAAGCAGTACACTTTGCCCAGCGCCGCGGCGGCGGCCTCCACGTAGAGCTGGCCCGTCTGCGCCAGGTAGGCCTTGCCGAGATCGAAGTAATCGGTGGAGAAAAGCGTGCCCGCGGTCTCGCCGATCGACCCCGTGAGAATCGGGGTGTCGACCAGCGTGAATCCATGCTCGTAGAAGAAGTCACGGATGGCCTGGATCACTTCGGCACGGACCCGTGCGATGGCGACCTGGCGCCGGGAGCGCAGCCACAGATGGCGGTGCTCGAAGAGGAACGGCGTGCCGTGTTCCTTCGGCGTGATCGGGAATTCCACCGAGGGGCCGAGGATCGCGAGATCCTGTACCGTCAGCTCGACGCCCCCGGGAGCCCGGGCATCGGTGCGGACCAGCCCCGTGACCGCGATCGACGTTTCTTGCGTCAGTCGTCCGCTCGCCTCCCACGCGGCGTAGGACACGTCCTTCTTGGAGAGGACCGCTTGCAGATAGCCCGTGCCGTCCCGCAAGGTCACGAACGCGATCTTCCCGCTCGAGCGGGTGGTCATCACCCACCCGCGGACGGTGACGGTCTGACCGACGCGGTCGGCCAGCGCCTCGATACGCGTTTGCTCCGGCATAGGCGCGGCATACTAGTGACGGTGCTGTGCACTGTCAACGCGATCGCGTGTGCCCCTGTCATCCGCCATGGACCGGCGAGCCAACCGGTCACGTGGCCCGTGTATCTGGGGTCCCCCGCGCATGACCGATCCGCCGCGACCCGCATCGACGTCGCCCCCAAGCCCGGGTGGCACTCCAGTCCAGGCCGCGAGATCCGCGGCGCGCCGGCCGCCGGAAAGGGCGTGCTCGCCGTCGGGACCACGGACAAGCTGGTGGTCCTCCTCGGCACCGATTCGGGTCAGGTGCTCTGGGACCACCGGGTGAACGGCACGATCCGGGGGGGCCCGCTCCTCACCGACTCCCTGGTGTACGTGGCTACCGAGGAGAGTCCTTCGGGTCGCGTCTATGCCCTCGAGATGCGCACCGGGAAGGTGGTGTGGGACACCAAGACCGGCAGCGTGGCAGCCGCGATGTCGTTGACCAGGGACCGGCTCTTCGCGGGCGCCGAATCGGGCATCGTCATTGCCCTCGATCCCGACACCGGCGGGGTGCTCTGGCGCCGCCAGCTCACCGGCGCGGTGCGCGCGGCGCCCGTCCCCACATCCGCGGGGCTCGTGGTCATCACGACGAGCGACTCGCTCTATCTGCTGGATCCCGCCACCGGCGCAGTGCGGCGCCGGCGTGGGGCGCCGGGTCCGGTGCTCGCGACTCCGGCCGCCGACAGCGCGCACCTCTATCTTGGTACCGTGACCGGGATTCTCGCCGGGCTCGACCCCGCGACGCTCGACACCGTGTGGACCCGCAACGTGGGCGCCGGCATCTACGGAGCTCCCGCCATTGCGCGGGACACGCTGTTCGCCCTGACGCGTGCGGGCCACCTGATCTCCGTACCCCTCGCCACCCCTGCCGCCGCGCACGAGGTCGATCTGAACCTGGTGACCGTGGCCGGCCCCACTCCTCTCGCCAATGGCGTGGTCGTCGCCGATGTTGGCGGGGTGGTTCGCTGCGTCGATCCGGGAACGGGGGCCGAACACTGGCGCGTGACCGTTACCGGGCGCATCGATGAGCCGCCTCTCGTTTGGGAGGGTCTGTTGATTCTGATCGGGAGCCGCGGACAGGTGGTGTCGTACAAATGAGGATCGGGATCACCGTCCTCGCCTTGCTGCTGGCCGGGCGAGCGGTCACCGCGCAGGCGGGCCCGGCGTCCGTCATCGAC
>DATBCM010000077.1:0-2224 GCA_036270455.1 Gemmatimonadales bacterium
TCTGATCGCTCGCCACAAGGATCCGGGGGGGACGAGACAGGCTCGAGCGCTTGATCATAGAACTCCCTGGTCCTGACCGCGATGTCTCCGGCGAGCGACAGGCTCGCGCGGTGGCGGTGACCCTGGCCCCCGAGAGAGTGACTGCGAGCGCGAGGCCCGGCAAGGGCGCTCGGCGGCACGGGCCCGTGTCGTGCGTCAGGGGTGGCCGCCACCCCCTTCGGGACCGCGGGGGGGATCGAACAGGCTGCTCGTGGGCCGAGCGCGAGTGCTCTATCTTGAGGCCTGGTCTCTCACCCAAGGAGCCGTCCGATGGCTGGCGTTTCAGTCGAGCGACTGGTCCAGGAATTGGAGAAGCTCAAGCAGCAAATGGACACGGGGACGCTGAAGGCGGGCGAATACGATGAGCGACTCGCTCGGGTGATTCGGGAGCTGCGGGAGCGGAAGCTTGATGCCGACCGCCCCGCTCTGGCGGCCGCGCTCGCCGATGCGCTGAAGCGGGGCGTGATCACGCCGGCAGTGAAGACGCACCTGGAGAAGCGGCTCGGGCTCTGAGCGGCGGTTCGCCGGAGCCGAGCGCGCCCCTTACAGCGACTTCAAGAACTCGATAATCGCGGCCCGATCGCGTTTCGGCAGGCGCTTGAAGCGGTCGGTCACACCGTTCGCTTCGCCTCGATGTCGGAGGATGGCGTCGCGGAACGTCAGGGACGCCGCGTCGTGCATCAGCCGCGGGCGCAGCCGGACGCCCCACAACGGGGCGGTCCGCACCTTGTTCTGCGTGCGCCACAGACTGTCATACGAGAACGCCTTCCACGACCGCTCCGACACGGTGCGGCCGTAGTGCTCCGGCATCGCCATGACGATCCCGTCGCCGGTTCCGATGTCGTGCAGCAGGAAGTCGCCGAACGGGTGAAACGTCTTGTCCCCGAGCGCGGGCGGAATCGTGAATGTCCCGCCGTTGATCGGGGTCCCGGCGGCGGCCGTCGTCAGCGTCCGCACATGGCACGTGGCACAGCCGATCGCGTCGAACAGCGCCGACCCCCGGCGGGCGGTCGGCGTCGCCGCGAGCCGGGCGTCGCGCGCGGGCGCCTTGGTCGCCCGGACGAAGCGCGCGAAGCGGTCGATATCCGCCAGGCCGGTCGAGTCGGTCGTATCGTTAGGCTCGGTCACGGTATTGCACAGGCTGGTCACTTCGTCCGGAAACAGCCGGTTGGTGATCCCCATCTCGTTGAGGTAGGCGTCGCCGGAAAACGAGAGCAGACTGCCGTGCTGGTCCTTCCAGCCGAACCGCCCCACGCGCGTCTCGCCCGGGGCCTCGACGATCGGCACCCGGAGCGCCTGGCCGTGGATCTGCCCGCGCGTGGCGCGGCGTTGCGCGCGGGCGATGTCGAGCAGCGTCTGATCGGCGACCGCCTCGACCAGACCGTCGCCCAGGAGATTGAGGGAGGCGCGGGTGGTGCGGATGGTCTCGGTGTCGGGGACGCGCTCCTGAATCTCCGAGTCCGGGAAGGCGGCATTGGGACAAATCGCTCGATCGTTGACCAGGGTGCGGCCGGCGATGATCACGGTGCCGCGCGCGATCGGGATGTTGGCATTCTGGAAGCGCCCATTCGGGCCGCGATGACCG
Organism: Gemmatimonadales bacterium; assembly: GCA_036270455.1. Classification (GTDB taxonomy): domain Bacteria; phylum Gemmatimonadota; class Gemmatimonadetes; order Gemmatimonadales; family GWC2-71-9; genus 40CM-2-70-7. The sequence continues at coordinate 1,625 of DATBCM010000077.1, forward strand.
ACGCGCAATTCGGTGATCTGGCTCGCGGCTCCGGAGGTCGGGTTCTGATGGCATTCGCGGCAGGACTGCGCGTTGTAGAGCGGTCCTAACCCGTCCGTGATGGCTTCCACCGCGTCGAACTTCGCTTGATCGGCTTGATGGATGGAGTCGGCTACCAGCCCGTTGCTCTGGTTATCGAACCCGGTGGGCGCCTCAGATGGCGCCGGCGACTGCGGAGCGCCCGGGAGCGTGCGCGATCCCACCGGGCCACCGCGGTATATAAGAAGGAGCGCCGCAAGGGCAAACCAGGTCACTGCGTACGAGGGAGACGGGTGTGCCATGGGATCCTCCCGAATCGGGACACCCTCCACCGGGGTGTCAGCGGAGGGGTTCGCGACTGGCCTGCGGGTCGGACTCACCCCGAGTGCTGATACTACCCACATTGCCCCCGATCGGTTGCGGACTCCGTGAGCGCCCTCACTGGCGCCGCGGTCGCGCGCGGGGCCCCGGGTCGCCCTCGAGCACGCGGCTGCCGTTCGAGCGGAGCGCCCGGTTGCCGCGCACGTCGCCGCGGGCCTATTCTTGAATCATTCTGCCGGGCCGCCGTCCCTGGCTCCATCG
>DATBCM010000078.1:0-2799 GCA_036270455.1 Gemmatimonadales bacterium
GTTCTTGATCCAGTCTCCATCCCAGCCGACGTTCCACCCCTCCACCAGCACACCGCCGAAGCCGTTCGCTGCCGCGAAATCGATGTACTCCTTGGCCCGGGCCGTCGTCGCTCCATGCTTGGCGCCGGTCGCCCAGGTGTAAATGCCAAGGTGCATGCCCCACCAGATGCCGACGTACTTCATCGGTTTGATCCACGATGTCGAGGGTAGGACGTTGGGGGGATTGAGATTGAGGCCCAGGACGGAGGGTGCCAGCCGGGTGACGGAGTCGGCAACCTGGATCGTGCGCCACGGCGTGTGGAAGGGGGTGGTCCCTCGAACCTTGATGCCGTCATGCATGGGCGCGAGGGCGGCCTTCAAGGTCCTGCCTTCCATCCGGGGACCGGCCAGGAACATCCGGGCGTAGTCCTCGAGGTCGGCCTCGTGAATCACCATCACGGTGTGGCCGTCCGTGTTCTCGATGGTGAGTGGCGTCTGCACGGAGTCGAGCACGCTGAGCGGCGAGGACGAGAAGAGAAACTCCGAACGATCGAGTCGCGGCCGGTTGGAGGGAATCCACCAGGCCTTCCCGTTGTCCGCGAGCGTGAACTCCGTCAGCTCGTCCGCAATGGCGAACGCGCCCAGCGCCGGCTGGTCGGGGAACTCGTAGCGGAAGCCGATCCCGTCGTCGAAGGCCCGGACGCGGACGACGAACCGGCGATTCGGTGCTCTGGTCTCCGTGACCGACACGGCCACTTCATTGTAGTGCTCGCGAACGTGCGCCAGCTCGCCCCAGGGTTGGGTCCAGGTCTCGTCGTGCGTCGCGCGTGCGGTGTCGCTGATAGTGAGTGAATCGCGGAGCGCGGGCTGGCCTACGAACTGCATGCCCAACAGGGACGGTTGAATTAGCGGCTGGCCGTTGCGGGATAGGGAGTACCGCAGGCGGCCGCTGTCGATTTGCAGAGTGACCAGGTTCTTGCCATCGGGTGAAGCGACCCGCACCTGGGCAGCCAGGATTGGCGCGACGAAGGTGAGCAGTAGGAGAGGTTTAAGCATGGCGAGAAACTAGGGTTGGTTCCCATCTGAGGCTAGAACCGGAAGAGCCGCGGGTCCCGCAGGCCGCCTCTGTGCGCTCTGGAGAATCGACGCCAGGGGTCGCCCGGCAGCGCACAGGAGCGGACGGAGGGACTCACGGCTCGGCCGGTTCTGGCCGGAGAGTGGTGGAACCAAGAACGCGGCGACTCCCTCCGGCCGCTGCTCTGGGCACGGTTGAACCCGGAGAGCAGTGGACCCCTCCGCCCGCTGCTGTGCGCTGTTAAGCACGCCCCGGCATCGAGCCTTGGGGCGCACAGCGGCGGGCTCCGGGATCCACTGCTTTCCGGGTTCTGTTCTGTCCCCAACTTCCCAGTAGATTCTCCGCCATGCGAAAAACGCTACTGCTCTCCCTCGCGCTTCCCGTTGCAACGCTCACTGCGCAAACCGCGCCCGACACGTCGTGGGTCACCCGGAGCGCGATCTATGAGGTCTACGTTCGGGACTTCTCTCCGACGGGAGACCTGAAGGGCGTGACCGCCGGACTCAACCGGATCCAGGCGGTCGGGGCGAACGTCATCTGGCTCATGCCCGTCTACCCCGTCGGCGACCTGAACCACAAAGGCGCCCTGGGATCGCCCTACGCGGTTCGCGACTACGAGGGCCTCAATCCGGCGTTCGGCGCCGAGAGCGACTTCCGCGACCTGATCCGCGCCGCGCACACCCGCGGGATGCACGTCATCCTCGACTGGGTCCCGAATCACACCGCCTGGGACAACCCGTGGATCAAGGCGCATCCCGACTGGTACGTCCACAACGCCAAGGGGGAGATTTCCGTCCCGCTGGACCCGCAGGGACATCTCACCGACTGGACCGACGTCGCGCAGCTCGACTACAAGAACCCCGAGCTGCGAAAGGGCATGATTGCGGCGATGAAATGGTGGATCGACACCTACCAGGTCGACGGCTTCCGGATGGATGCTGCGGGCTTCGTGCCGGACGCGTTCTGGCAGGAGTGCCTTCCCGCCTTGCGCGCCGAGTCGCGCCAGCCGCTCCTGCTGCTGGCGGAGTGGGGTGACATCAAGATGCACCGCTTCGGATTCGATCTGACGTACGCGTGGGACTCGTACGGCGGTCTGAAGGACGTCTGGAAAGGAAAGCCGGCCTCAGCCTGGGTGGAGCACGAGATCGCGGATCAGCGCGCCCTGCCCAGAGGGGGCGCACGCCTGCGGTTCACGACCAACCACGACGAGACCGCGTGGGACAAGCCGCCGGTGATCCTGTTCGGCGGAGCCCCGGGCGCGCGCGCCGCGTACGTCGCGGAGGCGTTGCTGCCGGGGAGGCCGCTGATCTACAACGGCCAGGAAGTGGAGTCGCCGCAGACGCTGGGTATTTTCGTGCGGGACTCGATTCAGTGGAACCAGCCCGACCAGAGCGCGTTGCCGTTCTATCACCGGATCGTCGCCTTGGACCTGACCGATCCTTCGTTCTTCGCGGGTCCCTTGGCCGAAGTGGGGACGAGCGCGCCGAATGATCTGATCGCCTACACCCGCGGAGATGCGCTGGTGGTGGTCAACGCACGGAGCCACAGCATCAAGACCACGGTGACGGGCTACCGCGTGAAGGGTGCGACGAATCTCCTCACGAATGAGGTGATGAAGGGTGATACGCTCGACCTTCCCGCTTATGGAGCGGTCGTTCTCGAGCGCTGAACGAGATCGAGAATGACACTCTCCCTCGCGGGCACGCTCACCGAGTAGCCCGCGAGCTTCCCGTCTTTCCCGACCG
>DATBCM010000079.1:0-3682 GCA_036270455.1 Gemmatimonadales bacterium
TGGCCCCTCGCGGCCGGCGCACTCGCCGCCGCCACCGCCGACACCTGGGCCACCGAGATCGGCTCGTTCTCCCCCCACCCGCCGCGCCTGATCACCACCTGGAAGCCCGTGTCGAAAGGGACCGACGGAGGCGTGACGCTGATCGGGACCGCCGGAGGCGTGGCCGGCGCATTGCTCATCTGGGGCTCCGCGGCGCTGCTGTTTTCGTCCCGGGGGGCGGTGATCTGGGCCGGACTCGCCGGGATGCTCGCCGACTCCCTGCTCGGCGCCACCATCCAGGGCAGGATCCTCGACAACGACGGCGTGAACCTCGCCGCCACCGTAACGGGCGCCGGCGCCGCCTACCTCCTCGCGCACCTGTGAACCGCCGGGACGCCGTCGTGGTCGGCGCCGGGCCGGCCGGCTCGGTTACCGCCATGCTCCTCGCCCGGCAAGGCGCCCGCGTCCTGCTGGTGGACCGCGCCCGTTTCCCCCGCGACAAACCCTGCTCCGAATACCTGACGCCGGAGACCACCCGCGTCCTGGAGCGACTCGGTGACGGAATCCTCTCCGGCGTCGAAGCCCAGGCACCCGCCCGGCTTACCGGGATGAAGATCATCGCCCCCGACGGGACCGAAGCGGTTGGCCGTTTCCACTCCCGGGAATCCTTCGCCCTGCCCCGCACGGTATTCGATCAGGTGCTGGTCGAAGCGGCGGTGCGCGCGGGCGCGGAGCTGCGGGAAGAAACTGCGGTCGACGACATGATCTGGGAGGCAGGCGCGATTGGAGGCGTCCAGACGCGGGAAACGGGAAGTGGGAAGCGGGATGCGTGGAGGGCCCGCGTTGTCGTCGGCGCTGATGGACTTCGCTCGGTCATCGCCCGGAGACTGGGATACCGGCGCTCCGGTCCCCCTCGGCGCATCGCGTACAGCGCCCACGTCGCCGACGTCGCCGGAGTCACCGACCTGGGCGAGATGCACATCGGCACCACGGGGTACGTCGGTATGGGGCCCATTGGAAACGGGGAGACCACCGTCGCCCTGGTCGTGCCTGTCTCGCGCGCGCATCCAGAGCTCACGCACGCAGCAGGGTTCGTGCGCGCCCTGGAGGAGTTCCCGAAAATCCGGGGACGGTTCCAGGCCGACCGGTTCACGCGCCCCGTCCTGGCGACCGGGCCCTTCGCGCAATGGTCGCGGGCCTCCACCGCCGACGGCGCCCTCCTGGTGGGAGACGCGGCCGATTTCTTCGATCCCTTCACCGGGCAGGGGATTTATTCCGCGCTCACCGGGGCCGAGCTGGCGGCGCAGGTGCTGGGTGAGGCCTTGCGGAGCTCGCAACCGGGACCGGTCCCCGCGAGCGCGCTCGAGCCCTATCGCCGGGGCCGCCGGCGCGCCTTCGCGGGCAAGTGGGTGCTCGAACGCCTGATCGGCTTCGGCATCGGCTCCCCGGCCCTCGCCACCCGCGTCGTACGCCGGCTCGCACGCCGTCCTGACCTCGCGGATCTTCTGGTTGGGGCCACCGGGAATTTTATTCCGGCAGGTCGGGTCCTTCATCCGGCCACCCTGGCCACCCTCATCGCCTGATCGACAGAGACTCGATGACCGGCGTCGACGCCGCACTCTTCCGCCAGCTTCTGGGACGCTTCGCCACCGGCGTCACCGTCATCACCACGCGCAACGCGGCCGGCGAGCCCGAAGGCATGACCGCCAGCTCCGTCGCCTCGGTCTCGCTCGATCCCCCGTTGCTCCTCGTGTCGGTGGACCACCAGAACGTGATGCACCAGGCGCTCGCCCAGGCGTCGCATTTCATCGTCAACGTTCTCGCGGCTGACCAGGAGGGGCTGTCCCGCCGCTTCGCGGAGCTGGAGAACAACCGCTTCGATGGCGTCGGCTTCCACACCGGTAAGCACGGGCTCCCCGTCCTCGACGGCGTGCTCGCCAACATCGAGTGCACCAAACAGTCGGTCGTCGACGCCGGCGACCATTCCGTCTACATCGGATTAGTGACGGGCGGTGCCGTCACCGACCGGCGCCCTCTCCTGTATTACCGCGGCGGCTACGCGAACCTTTCCGGTTCATGATCGGCGTCGAAGTCCTCGATGACCCGGGCGCGGATCCCGCGCTCGTGCGGGCCGAGCTGACCGACCTCACGCTTCTCAATCGCTGGTTCGGCGGGACCCGTGCGGTCGTCCGGACGCTCATGCCCCTCCTGCCGCCGGCGGGGGGCTCCTGCACGCTGCTCGACGTCGGTACCGGATCGGGAGACATCCCCCGGGCCATCGCGCGGGCGGCCCAACGCCGGCGCGTCACGGTGCGGACGCTGGGTCTCGACCGCTCGACGGTCGCGGCGCGGGTCGCGTCGACCACCGGCCTCGCGACCGCGGTGTCGGATGGCGCTTCCCTGCCGCTCGCGCCGCGCTCGGTGGACTTCGTGGTGCTCAGTCAGGTCCTGCATCATCTGGAACCCGCGGCGGCCACCCGGTGGATTCGGGAGCTGGACCGCGTCGCGCGCCGCGCCGTCATCATCGCCGATCTCCGGCGTTCCCAGGTGGCCATGCTCGCGATGTGGCTTGTCTCGTTTCCGTTAGGGCTTCATCCGGTTACGCGCCGGGACGCCGTGGTTTCCCTGCGGCGCGGGTATACGGTGGCGGAGTTGGAAACGATACTTCGAGAGGCCGGCGTGATGACGAGGGTTCGGAGGCGGCCGATTGCACGGTTGGTAGCCGTGTGGGAGACATGCTGACCGTCGATCGCATTGCCATCTGCGGCGAACCGGACCGAGTCTTCGCGGTCGCTGCCGACGTGGAAGCCTGGCCCCGGATTCTGGCGCACTACCGTTGGGTCCGGATCCTCGAGCGCCGGGCCTCTGGTGCGCTGGTCGAGATGGCGGCGTGGCGCCCCTTTGGTCCGTTGCGGTGGCCCACCTGGTGGGTCTCGGAAATGACGGTCCATCCGGAGGTCCGTGAGATCCGCTACCGGCACGTTCGGGGGCTGACCTCGGGGATGGACGTGGTGTGGCGGATGTCGCAGGGTTCGGCGGGGGTCGCGATCGATCTGGAGCACCGGTGGACGGGACCCCGATGGCCCGTCATCGGAGCCTTCGCCGCGACCGCGGTGATCGGGCCGGTGTTCGTCCGTGGTATCGCCTCGCGGACGCTCGCCGGCCTTAAGGCATACGTGGAAAAGAGGAAGGGGAACGCGTGAGCGAACGCCGTCGCGTCGTCATCACAGGCGTCGGCGCGGTGACGCCGATCGGCACCGGAGCCCCGGGACTCTGGGATGGGCTCCAGCGCCGGACCTCGGCGGTGCGGACCATCACCCGCTTCGATCCCGAGCCATTCCGGAGTCACATCGCGGCCGAGATCCCCGACTTCCGGCCGCAGGATCACCTCGAAGCCAGGCGGGCCAAGCGCCTCGATCGATTCTCTCAGCTGGCCGTGGCGAGCGCCCGCATGGCGCTCGCGGACGCGCGGCTCAACCTGAGCCGGGAAGATCCGGATCTGATCGGCACGATGATGGGCTCCGCCCTGGGGGGCGTGTCCTACGCGGAGTCCCAGGTCGGGAACTACCTGCGCGACGGCGTGAAGGGCATGGACGTCGGGCTGGCGCTCTCGGTTTTCGCGGGCGCGGCCAGCTGCAACATCGCGATCGAGTTCGGCTGCACCGGTCCCAACGCCACCAACGCCATGAGCTGCGCGTCGGGG
>DATBCM010000080.1:0-2173 GCA_036270455.1 Gemmatimonadales bacterium
TCGCGATCGCGGCCAGGATGCCGATGATCACGACTACAATCAACAGCTCGATCAGCGTGAAGCCCTTGCGGTTCATGCACTGCTCCTGTCGGGAGAGTTGGCGCTCGAACCTCACGCCAGTCGGCGTGAGTCCGGAATGCCTAGGGACTTCCGCAGGGGGGTAGGTGAGCTGGAACGGTCCGAATCGCGATGGGAGCGACGATCGGGAACGCGCGAGCGCGCGGTTCCGCCTCCACGGCTGACCCAAAGGTAGCGGATTAACGCCATCACGGCCGGGTTGGGGATCACACGACACAACCCGCTACTGCCGAAGGGGTTACGCAAACGGGAGACCCCTCGAGAAGGCCGCAAACTGCAAGACGGTCTCCAAGAACGCGGGTCCCTCGCGGGGGTCCTCAAGGCGCGGTAACGTAAGGCTGCTAAATGAGTTGAAAGATGCTTGACGAGCGTCCCATATCGTAACAACACTACAAAACGACCAATCCCCATGCCGCCTGAACCGTTCGTCCTCTCCACGTTGGGCTACCCTTCTCTGCGATCAGCCAAGGGTGAGCCGATCCGCTTCAGGACCCGGAAGCACTTCGCGGTCCTGATTCGCATGGCCCTGGCCGGGGGCCACCGGTGCTCGCGCGAAGAGCTGATGGAAATGCTCTGGCCCTCGGTCCCGGCCAAGCACGCGCGCCATTCCCTCGCGCAGGCCATCACGGTCATCAAGTCCAAAGTCGGCGCGGAGTCGATCGTCGCGGCCCGGAATTCGGTCTCGCTCTCCACCGGCTCCGTCGACGTCGACGCGCTTGCAATCGGCTCGATCGCCTTCGACGTGGGCGGCACCTTCCTCGACGGGTTCGACATCCCCGGCGCCTCGGGCTTTGAGCAATGGAAGGACCAGTGGACGTCCAAGCTGCTCCCGAAGATCCGGGATGCGCTCGTCCACCGCATGGATGCCGCGCGCCGCCTCGGCGACTTCCCCACAGTCGAACGTCACGCCACGACGCTGCTCCAATTCGACCCGCTGTCGGAGGACGGAGTGCGCGGCGTAATGGAAGCCCGGGCCTGGGTCGGAGACCGGAGCGGTGCGTTGAAGGCCTACGAGACCTACGTGGGACAGCTCGCCGATGTCCTCACCGCCCAGCCGAGTATTGAGATGGTTCGCATGGCGACGCTCCTGCGCGAAGGCCGCCAGGCCCAGCGACCGAGCACGGTCTCGGAGCCCTACGGTCGTCGCGAGCGGCGTATGGAAGCGGAGACCATCATCGGACGGACGCGCGAATTCTCCCTGCTCTTCGACAACTGGATCGAGGTGAAGAAGGCGGCGCCGCGCGTCGTCGTCATCACCGGCGACGCCGGGATCGGCAAGACGACCCTGACCAACACGTTCCTGTCGAGCTGCCAGCTCGAGGGCGCCGTCGTCGCCCGGGTGCAGGCCTATGACGCCGAGCGAGAGCTGCCGTTCGCCGTGTTGTCCGAGCTGGTGCGGCAGCTGGTCGTCCAGCGCACCATCGGCGGGGCCGAGCCGGAGGCCCTGGCCGAGCTGGGCCGCATCTGTAGTGAAGTGGGGACCTCCTTCCCCGGGGTGCCCCGGGCCCCGGAATGGGCCGCCGAGGTGATCCCGATACGGCTGGCGGATGCGTTGCTGAAGTCGGTGCAGGCCGCGGCCGAAGAGAGTCCGGTGGTGCTGGTGGTCGATGACATTCACGCGGCGGACAGCTCCAGCGCCGCCATCCTCCATATGCTGGCACGGAAGCTCTCACGCGCCCGGTTCATGCTGATCCTGGCCGGCCGGCCCGCGGAGCTACGGCAGGCCGCGGCGGGAGCGCTCGTGGATGATTCGAGCATCAGTGGGCTCTCCGCCGTCGACGTAGGACCGCTGTCGGATGAAGCCGCCCGCGAGCTGGTCTCGAAGCTGGTCCACCCCGCCGGGACGGCCGGGACGGCCGGCACCCAGGACGCGCCCGTGGGGCGGATCCTGGAGGCGGGCCGGGGGAATCCGCTCGCGCTCGAGTTGCTCGCGCGCGAGTGGGTAGACCACGGTCCGGAGTCGCTCCTCCGCGACGTGGAGGCGATCAACACCACCCCGGCGCCTCGAATCGGGATACCGCCGGCGATCCGGAGCGTCTTCGAGCGCGAGACTCGGCGGCTCGACCCCTCGGTCCGGAGTGTGCTGGACTTCGCG
>DATBCM010000081.1:0-8081 GCA_036270455.1 Gemmatimonadales bacterium
GGTCTGCCTCAACACCTTCGATCTGGATGGGCGGGCGGCGCGCGACGCGGTGGCCCGCGCGATGCAGGAAACCGGGGTGCCGGCCACCGATCCGGTCCGGTTCGATCCGGCTCCCGTCGTCGACGCCATGATCAAGGCGGCGGACGACAAGAAGAGGCGCAAGCACTAGCCGCTCGCGTTTTTCGGACCCTGCGGGCGTCGATCGGATCACGGTCGGCGCCCCTTTCATTTGTAGATAGGGGCCGTGACGACCTTCCTCTTTCTCCGCCAGACGCTCGCCGAATGGAAGCCCGTGTCCGTGCTGGTTCGCCGGACCCGGCTCCCGTTCTGGCTCTCGGCACTGACGCTCGGCGCCGTCGCCCTCGGCGTTCTGGAGGATGGCGGGTCTCTGCCGACGCTCATCACGAGCGTCGCTCTCCTCGCGACCTTCACCTCGGCCGCGGTGCTCGCCGGGCCGCACTCGGGGCGGGCCACCGCCATGACCCTGCGACATCCGGCATCGCCGATCGCGCTCGCCACCGGACGGTGGCTCGCCGTGAGCGTCTTGGCGGGGCTGGTGACGGTGGGTGCCGCGATCGGTGCGGCCTGGCAGGCCGAGCTCGGGTGGCGGGAGGGTGTGGGGGCAGCGGTGTCTGCCGGTTGGGTGGCGCTGCCGGTGGTGGCCAGTGGCGTGCTGGTGACCGCCGCGTGGTGGCGGCGGAGGACCCCATGATCCCGGCCGCCATCTCGCTCTCGCGGGTCACCTGGGTGGGACGCACCGGCCGGGTCCTGGACGGCGTGGACGCCGAGATCATTCCGGGAGAAGTGGTGGCGGTGGTGGGAGCGACCGCGAGCGGGAAGTCGACGCTCCTCCGGGTGGCCGCCGGCATCACCCGCGCGCACGCCGGCACCGCACGGGTGGGCTCCTGGAATGCCACCGATACGCGGGTGCGGAAGATCGTCGGGTTTGCGCCGCAGGATCCCGCGTGGCTCGCGGCATTCACGGTCAGGGAGCTGCTCGAGTACTGGGGCCGCTTTCACGTCCGGGGCAACCCATCCGCGGCGGTTCGGGACGCGCTCCTCGTTGCCGGCCTCGAGGCCCATGCGGACGACCCGATCTCCCGGGCGGACGCTCCGGTCCGCCGGCGGCTGGCCCTGGCCCAGGCGGTGCTCGGCGGCCGGCGGGTGCTGGTCCTCGATGAGCTGCTGACGGGTCTCGACCAGGCGCTCCGCCAGGAGCTCGCCTGGCGGCTCGAATCGCGCGCGGCCGCTGGCGTCGCCATCCTGCTCTCGGCGGGGTCACTCGAGGCGGTGGAACGTGTCGCGACGCGGGTCCTGGTGCTCCGTCAGGGCCGGGTGGCCCGGGTCGCCGCGCCCTCGGCGCTACTGTCGGAACGGGTCCTGGAGGTGATTCTGGACCGGCCTGCCCTGGCGGCGCCATTCGGGTTCCGCCTGACCCCATTCGGACTGCAGGCGGACCTCTCCCGGGTCACACCCGAGGCGGCGCTCGCCACGTGCCGCGCCCACCGGCTCGCGGTCCGGGCCTCGCACGTCCGGAGCAAGTCGTTGGAGGAGCTGGCTGTGAGTTAATTTCTGACCATGGCCCTCTCCCTCTATAACACGCTCTCCCGCGCCATCGAACCCTTTCAACCCCTCGTCCCTCCACGGGTGACTCTGTACACGTGCGGGCCGACGGTCTGGAACTACGCGCACATCGGAAACTTCCGGACCTTCCTCTTCGAGGACCTGCTTCGGCGGCACCTCGAAGCGTCCGGCTACGACGTCTTCCACATCATGAACCTCACCGACGTCGATGACCGCACCATCAAGGCGGCCGCGGCGGCCGGGAAGACGCTCGCCGTTCACACGGAGCAGTACGTCCAGGCCTTCTTCGCGGATCGCGACTTCCTCCGGATCCGTCCGGCGCACGCGTACCCGCGCGCGACCCAGTCCGTGCCGGCGATGGTCGCGCTTATCGAGAAGCTCCTGGCCAAGGGCGTTGCCTACAAGAGCGAGGACGGCTCGGTGTACTTCGCGATCGCCAAGTTCCCCACCTATGGACGGCTGTCGCGGCTCGACACACGGGAGATCAAGGTCGGCGCGCGCGTCGCATCCGACGAATATGCGAAGGACGACCCCCGGGACTTCGCCCTGTGGAAGAAATCGGACGCGGAGGATGAACGGGTGGGTGCGGCGTGGGACGCCCCCTTCGGCCGCGGGCGGCCGGGCTGGCACCTCGAGTGCTCGGCCATGTCACTGGATGAAATCGGGAAGCGCTTCAAGATCGAAACGCTGGATCTCCACGCGGGCGGCATCGACTTGATCTTCCCGCACCACGAGGATGAAATCGCGCAATCGGAGGCCGCGACGGGCCAGACCTTCGCCCGGACCTGGCTGCACGGCGAGTTTCTGAACCTCCGCGGCACCAAGATGTCCAAGCGGTATGGCAATATCCTTACTGCGCGGGATCTTCAAGAAGCGGGCGTGGACGCCGCCGCCGTCCGCCTCCTGTTCTTCCAGACGCACTACCGACAGCCGATCGACTTCAACGACGACGCCCTCGCCGCCGCCGCCGAAGGGGTGCGCCGGCTCGGCGAGTTTCAGGAACGGCTCGCTTCGGCGCGCCCCGATCCGAAGGGAACTCTCGCGGACCTCGCCGTGGGCATGGAAGGGAAGGTGCGGGAGGCACTGGACGACGATCTCAACGCTCCCCAGGCCCTGGCGCATCTCTTCGAGTTCGTGCGTGCCGCCAACAGGGAGATCGACGCGGGGGCGGGGGGAGCGCCGTCGGCGCGAGGATCCCTGGCGAAGGTGATGGAGGTGCTCGACGTCCTGCCCACCAAGAAGACGGTCGCGGCCGATCTCTCGCAGTGGGTGGAGGAGCGCATTTCGGCTCGAACCAAGGCGCGCCAGTCCCGCGACTTCAAGGAAGCCGACCGGATCCGCGCCGAGTTGAAGGAGAGGGGCGTGGAGATCGAGGACACGCCGGGCGGGACGAAGTGGAAGACCTGATGCATCCGGCCGGGGGGCTGCCGGCGTATTGAGAGTGACGTAACGAAATCTGGACCGGTCTCGAACGGCCGGACCCTGTCTTCGAAATTGGCGATGAAGGAGATTGCGGCATGTTGACGACTCCCCTGACTCTCTGGATGGCGCTTTCCGCCGGGCTCACGCCGCCGAAGGCCCCGGTGGACACCGCGGTGTTCGCCGGCGGCTGTTTCTGGGGCATCGAAGCGGTCTTTGAGCATACGAAGGGTGTCATCTCGGCCACTTCGGGTTACGCCGGTGGGCACACGGCGTCGCCGTCATACGAAGCGGTCTCGTCGGGTGAGACGGGGCACGCCGAGGCCGTGCGCGTGGTGTACGACCCGGCGCAGGTGACGTACGGGCAGCTGCTCGCGGTGTTCTTCACCGTCGCGCACGATCCTACCGAGCTCGACCGGCAGGGGCCTGACCAGGGCACGAACTACCGGTCCATCGCGTTCTACCGGGATTCGACCCAGCACGCGGCGATCACGACGTTCATCGCGGGGCTGGAGCGGCGGCACGTCTATCCGAATCCGGTCGTGACGGAGGTGGTGCCCCTCAAGACGTTCTACGAGGCGGAGGGCTATCACCAGCACTACATGGAGCACCATCCCGACCAGTTGTACATCGTGTACAACGACGCGCCGAAGGTCGCGCACCTGAGGGAATCGTTCCCGGCGTTGTACCGGGATTCCTGGCAATAGCGCGCCGAACGGCGCGTCGCCAGCGACGAATCGACCTCCCGGGGCCCAATCCGGCCGGGTAGGATGTGAGGTCCCGACCGGAGATCCTATGACAGCCGTCGTTCCCGTTCTTGCCGCGCTCCTCGCCGCCCAACCGGCTCCCGCACCGAAGGCCGCCACGCTCGACACCGCGGTGCTGGCCGGCGGCTGCTTCTGGGGCACCGAAGGCATCTTCGAACATGTGAAGGGTGTGGTGCAGGTGATCTCCGGGTATGCGGGGGGCACACTCCCGAACCCGACCTCCGCGCAGGTCTACAAAGGCGGGACCGGACACGCGGAGTCGGTGATGATCATCTTCGATCCCGCGCGGGTGAGCTTCGATCAGCTGCTGCTGATTTTCTTCAACGTCGCCCACAATCCCACGGAGCTGAATCGCCAGGGGCCCGACATCGGCTCCGACTACCGGTCCATCGCGTTCTACCGCGATGCGACGCAGAAGCAGTCGATCGATGATGCGTTGGCGGGACTCAAGACCCGGCGCATCTACTCCGATCCGATTGTGACCGAAGTCCTGGCGCTCCGCGCCTTCTATCCGGCCGAGGCCGAGCATCAGGGGTTCATGCAGCGGCATCTGACCGATCCATACATCACGATCAACGACCTGCCGAAGCTCGACATCCTCAGGACCCGGTACTCTGGTCTGTACCGCGCGGAGTGGCACGACTAGCGGAGTGGCACGGCTAACGGAGGGCGCTATCTTGGGCCCCCATGGAACTCACCCGGCTCGACGTCGTGATCGCGATCGTGTCGATCGTGGTCTGCTTCGCCCCCGCCCTCTTCTTCGCCCGCCGCTCGGGAAAGGGCACCGCTGAGTTTTTCGCGTCGGGGCAGGCCGCCCCCTGGTGGCTGGTCGGGACCTCGATGGTGGCGACGACGTTTTCCACCGACACACCGAACCTGGTCACCGACTTCGTCCGGTCGCACGGGGTCTCCTACAACTGGGCCTGGTGGTCATTTCTGCTCACGGGAATGGCCACCGTTTTCTTTTACGCCAAGCTGTGGCGGCGCTCGGGTGTGCTGACTGATCTCCAGTTCTACGAGCTGCGCTATTCCGGCAAGTCGGCGGCCGTGGTTCGCGGTTTTCGCGCAGTCTACCTGGGGTTCTTCTTCAATCTCACGATCATGACCACGGTGACCCTTGCCGCGGTCAAGATCGCGAACGTCATGCTGGGCTGGGACCGCCTCACGACCATCATCGTCGGAGGGACCACCTGCATCCTCTTCGCGTCGGTGTCGGGGCTCTGGGGCGTCCTGGTCACGGATCTGATCCAGTTCGCATTGGCGATGTTCGGCGTGATCGCGGCCGCCATCGTGGCGCTCGACCAGCCGCAGGTCGGCGGCCTCGCGAATCTCCTGCGGCGCACCGACCCGCACGTCCTGTCCCTGCTGCCGGACTTCTCGAATTGGGACCTCGCCGTCGTGGTGTTCATCATCCCCATTACCATCCAGTGGTGGTCGGTGTGGTATCCCGGGGCGGAACCGGGGGGCGGGAGCTACATCGCGCAGCGGATCCTGGCGTCGAAGAACGAGAAGCACGCCCTCGGCGCCACGCTCTGGTTCAACGTCGCACACTATGCCTTGCGGCCCTGGCCCTGGATCATCGTGGCCCTGGCCTCGATGCTGGTGTTCCCCACCCTGGGGGACCTCCAGCGCGCCATCCCGCACGTGGATCCGTCCCTGATCGGCAATGACCTGGCGTATCCGGCGATGCTCACCCTTCTGCCGGCGGGGATGAAGGGACTTCTCATCGCGTCGCTCTTCGCGGCGTACCGGTCGACGATGGAGACCCATCTGAACTGGGGATCATCGTATCTGGTGATCGACTTCTATCAGCGCTTCGTCGCGTCCGGGAAGGCCGAGAAGCACTACTTGTGGGTGTCCCGGGGGTTGACCGCGTTCCTGATGATCGCAGCGGGCGTCTCCACCTATCTGATCCCGACCGCCAGCGCGGGATTCAAGCTCCTCCTGTCCATCGGGGCGGGGACAGGTCTCATCTATCTCCTCCGGTGGTTCTGGTGGCGGATCAATGCGTGGAGCGAGATCGCGGCGATGGCCGGGTCGTTCCTCTGCACGTTCATCCTGTATGCGGGTCAGACCTGGTGGGGCTGGAACATCCCGGACCCCTTGCCGCTGATCATCACCGTCGTGGCCGCGACGGTCATCTGGGTGTCGGTGACGTTTCTCACCAGGCCTGTGGACGCGACGACGCTCGACAAGTTCTACGCGCTCACCCGGCCCGCGGGGCCGGGCTGGAAGGCGGTGCGCGCCCGAACCGGCCTCCCGGCTTCCCCGGACTCCCTCTCCCAGGCGATGCTCGGTTGGACGGCCGGGTGCGCGTTCGTCTACTCGGCCCTGTTCGGCGCGGGGAACGCACTCTACGGGCGGTCGGGGCCGGCCCTGGTGTGCCTCGGCATGGCGGTGGTCAGTGGGGTGGTGCTCTACCGGGTGGTCAGCGCGATGTTCCGGGGCAACTCGGCAGATTCTCTCTCGTGAACCCCTGGCTCGCGCCAGGGGTCATGGACAGCAAAGGCCCAACACCCCGCCGCCGTACATGACCCCGGGCGCAAGCCCGGGGAAGCCCGAGTGGCCCGGACGACATCCTAATCCATGAGCTCGTTTCTTATCGGAGCCCTCCTGGGCTCCGCCGCCATCCACGCCTTTTGGAATCTGCTGCTCAAGACCACTTCCACCCAGCACCGCCGCCCGGTGGTGTGGTGGGGCCTGATCGTCACCAACCTCTGCTGCGCCGTCATCCTGATCGCCCGGCCGCATTCGATCCTGCCGGTATGGCCGCTGCTCCTCGTCAGCGCGGTGCTGGAGGCGTCCTACTATCTGATCCTCACCGCAGCTTACAAGGTCGGCGACTTCTCGCTCGTCTATCCGGTCGCCCGCGGGACCGCTCCAGGGTTGCTCGCGCTCTGGGCCATTCTGGTGCTGGCGGAGCGGCCGTCGACGTTGGGCGTCGCCGGAATTCTCCTCATCGCGCTCGGCATCGCCGCAGTGGGGTGGTCGGGACGGATCGGGAGGCCCTCCAAGGCCCTGGCCCTGTCCTTCCTGCTCGCGCTCGTGATTTCCGTCTACTCGATCATCGACGGTGTCGCCGTGCGCCGGGTCGATCCGGTGGACTATACGGCGGCGATGTTCTTCGTGGTGACTTTGCTGCTCACTCCGGTGCTCATGGCCGAGGATGGGTGGGCAGGGATTCGCGGAGTGCTGAGGCTCGAGCGGGTGCGGATCCTGAGCATCGGGGTGATGCAGCTCGTGGGCTATCTCATCGTTCTGTGGGTCTACGCGCGGGCGCCGGTGTCGTATGGAGGCGCGATTCGGGAGTCGAGCATCCTGGTCGGGGCGCTCTTGGGGTGGCGGTATCTCGGCGAGTCCTTCGGGCTCCAGCGGGCCATCGGGGCTTTCGTGATCGTCGCCGGTGTCCTGCTGATCGCGCTCCGGGGTTAGAGCTTCGCCACCTCCCGCTCGAGTGACCCGGCATTCGCATTCAGCTCCTCCAACAACCGAATCTGGGTCCGGGCGCGGTCGAGGTTCTGCCCCGGCCGCGCAATCCGGTAGTACAGGTCTCCCTGCAAGTGATCCGCGAGAAAGCGCGCGGCCTGCTCGAGCACGATCACGCGGGCCGCGGTGATGAGCAGCGCCCGCTCGGTGGACGAGAGAAACGCCCCCGCCTCCTTGAGGTAGCCCCACGCGATGGCCTTCACGAGCCCCGGCTCGAGCTTGACCTGCGAGAGGTCCCGTTCGTCTTCGGCGGCCCGCGTCGCCATGGACCTGACCAGATCGCCGAAGTCGTAGACGGCGAACCCCGGCATCACGGTGTCGAGGTCCACGACGCACAGTCCCGCGCCGCTCTCCGCGTCGAAGAGCAGGTTCGAGATCTTGGCGTCGTTGTGCGTCACCCGGACCGGCAGGTGGGCGTCGATCAGGGCGTGGGCGAGGCCGTGCGTGGCGAAGACCTTTTCGATCTCGGCGCGGGCGGCGTCACAGCGGCCGAGCGCATCGGTGTCGACGGCTTCTTCCAGCGCCTTCAGGCGTCCTGGCGTGAAATGAAAATCGGGGATGGTGGGGTGGAGCGCCGGGTCAGGGAAGTCGGCCAGGAGCCGTTGGAAGCCGCCGAAGGCCTGCGCCGCCGCGGCCGCGTCCTCGGCGTCGCGGGGTGCCGGACGGGCCACCGTACCCTCGATGAAATGATAAAGACGCCAGACCCGCCCGTCGGCGTCCCGGTGCCACGTCGCGCCCTGACGCGTGTGCACGAGCGTGAGGTTCCGCCGGTCGAGATCGCGCACCCGGGCCTTGGCCATCGCTTTGGCGAGATGCGCCGTCACC
>DATBCM010000082.1:0-3899 GCA_036270455.1 Gemmatimonadales bacterium
CTCGGGTGTGTCGGACCCCAGCCGCGCGTTGATCGGCACCGGGTTTCCCTTCAAGAATCAGGAGGAGGTCCCCCGCTTCCTGGAGCAGCTCAAGGTGGTGCTTGCCGGCTCGAGTGGCGTACGGCGCGCGGGCGCCGCGGCGCTCGATCTTGCGGACATCGCGTCGGGACGTCTCGACGGCTTCTGGGAGCTGTCCCTCGCGCCCTGGGATGTGGCGGCCGGTGCGGTGCTGGTGCGCGAGGCCGGCGGCGTCGTCTCGACCCTGGAGGGGTCGGACGACATTCTGTCTCATGGTTCGATCGTGGCCGGGGTTCCGGCCGTTCATGCGTGGCTGAAAGATCTTGCGAGGATCGGCTGATCATGGCGACACCGCTGGTCGAATGCGTTCCCAACTTCTCCGACGGCCGCGACGCAGGTGTGATCAACGCCATCAGGCAGGCGATGACCGCCGTCCCCGGAGTGCGGCTCCTGGACGTGCAGTCGGACCAGGCGCACCACCGGTCGGTGTTCACGTTCGTCGCTCCCCCGCAAGCGGCCGTCGAAGCGGCGTTCCGGGCCATGCGCGTGGCCCGGGAGCGGATCGACCTCAACGGGCACCAGGGTGAGCATCCCCGCATGGGCGCGACGGACGTCGTGCCCTTCGTCCCGGTACGGGACATCACGATGGACGAGTGCGTCGCCCTCGCCAAGCAGCTTGCCGAGCGCGTGGGACGAGAGCTGGACATCCCGGTCTTTCTCTACGCCAAGGCCGCGGCGCGCCCTGAGCGCGAGCGTCTGCCCGATATCCGCAAAGGCGAGTTCGAGGGTCTGCGGGATCGGATCGGCAAGGACCCCGCCGCCGACCCCGACTTCGGGCCCAAGCACATCCATCCGACCGCCGGCGCGACGGCCATCGGCGCGCGCCCCTTTCTGGTGGCGTACAACATCTACCTCGACACGCCGGACGTGGGCGTAGCGAAGGAGATCGCGAAGACCGTCAGGACTTCGAGCGGCGGCCTCCCCAGTGTCCAGGCGAGTGGCTTTTCCGTGGGCGGCCTGGCGCAGGTCTCGATGAATTTGCTCGACATCGACGTGACCTCCCCCGCATCCGTGTTTGCGGCCGTCGACGCGGAGGCGAAGAAGCGAGGGTTGGGAATCTCGAAGAGTGAAGTGGTGGGGCTCATCCCGGAACGGGGGATCCTCAACGCCGGCGCCGAGAGACTCCTCCTGCGGGACGCGCCCGACCACCTGCTCGAAGCGAAGATCCGCGAGGCTGAGGGCCCCACCCTCGACGGCTGGATCGAGGAGCTGGCGGGCGGCGCCCCCGTCCCCGGCGGCGGCAGCGCGTCGGCGCTCGCCGGAGCCCTTGGCGCCGCACTCGTGGCCATGGTTGCTCGGCTCACCATCGGAAGGAAGGCCTACGCCGCGGTGCAAGAACGGGCGGCGGTCATCCTCGCGGAGGCTGAGACGTTGCGGGGAGAGCTGCGACAGCTGGTGGATGACGACGCGACGGCGTACGGTGGCGTCAGCGCCGCTTACAAGGTCCCCAAAGAGAACCCCGACCGCCCGAAGGTCATCGACCAGGCCCTGTTGGGCGCGGCGCGCACGCCGCTCGCCATGGCCCGCGCGGCGGTGAAGGTCATCGCCCTGGCGCAGGAGATCGGCCAGATCGGCAACAAGAACGCGAGCTCCGACGCCGGGGTAGGAATGGCGCTGGGCCGCGCGGCGCTGGCTGGATCCCTTGCCAACGTCCGCATCAACGTCGCTTCCCTCTCGGATGCCTCCCTGGGCCGGCCCTTCCTGGCCGAGGCGGAGGAGCTCGAACGCTCCGCGTAGGATTGTTGACGTCGGCCCGGAGCTGGCGCGGTTCGTCGGTCAGCTTCGTGCACATCGCCCGGGGAGTGGCACTCGCCGGCGGCCACGCGCAGATGTTCGCCAGTGCGCGGGATGTGGTGTTGCGGGCGTCGGCGGAGGGGGTGCCGGTCACCGAGCTGCCGGTGGCGCATACCTCGCTGCGGGCGCCCGCCCTGCTCCGCCAGGCGCTCCGGCAACACGCGATCGACATCCTGCTGGTCGACAAGCGTCGCGATCTGGTCCATGGGGCGCTCGCGGTGCGCGGCACGGGGGTCGGTCTCGCGATGCGGTTCAATTTCCCCCGCTGGGCCGCCCCGCAGGATCCCTTGGCGCGCCTCGCCTATCGCCGGGTGGACCTGACGATCTTCCTCACCCAATCCGCCGTCAGGTTCGCAGAGGACCACGTGGCGTTCATGCTCCGGCCGCCCCACGTCGTGATCCCCGAGGGGGTCGACGTGCAGCGATTCAAGCGGGACCCGAATGCCGGAGCCCAATTCCGCGCACGCGTCGGCGTCGGCGATGGCCCGCTGATCCTCGGCCTCGCGGCGCTCGAGCCCGAAAAGCGCTTTCAGGTGCTGATCGAAGCAGTCGGCGGACTTCCTGACCCGAGGCCTCCGGTGGTGCTGGTGGGAACGGGGTCGGGGCGTGAGTCACTGACCACCCGGGCGCACGCGCTGTGGGTGGACCTGCGCTTCTGCGACTATCTCACGCCCGAAGACCTCCCCGGCGCCTACTCGGCGGCGACGATTTTCGTCCATCCGTCGACCATGGAGACCTTCGGGTTGTCGGTGGCCGAGGCGATGGCGGCGGGGTGTCCGGTGGTGGTGGCGAGCGCGGGGAGTCTGCCCGAGGTCGTCGGCGACGCCGGCGTCGTCGTGCCCTCGGATGACCCGGGAGCGTTCACCGTGGCTCTGGCGCGGTTGTTGGGGAGCGACGTCGAGCGGTATGCGCTCGCGCAGCGTGCCACCGCCCGGGTGGCCGAGCGCTTTTCGCTCGAGCAGATGCAACGTGCGCATGTGGAGGCTCTGCGCAACGCCCGCGCGTCCCGCCTCACGCGGACGCCCTAGTGGCGTCTCCCTGGGCACATGCGCTCGCGGGCGCCGCGGTCGGAGCGCTTTATCAGGGTCCGGAGCGGCGTCGCGTGATGACGCTCGCTGCGATCTGCGCGGTGGCGCCCGATCTCGACCTCATCGGCTGGCCGCTCGGCGTGCCCTTTCAGGCACCCCTCGGTCACCGCGGGTTGACCCACTCCATTCCGTTTGCGGTCCTGATTGGTGCTGCCGCGGCGGCCGCGTTTCTGCGCATGCTTCCCTCGAGAGACAGACTCATCGCGGGGCTCGTTCTCGTCCTCGCGACCGCTACCCACAGCCTCCTGGATGCACTGACCACCTACTCACCGACTGGCCCGGCCTTCTGGGCGCCATTCTCGAACGCTCGGTACCGGTTCCTTTGGACGCCGCTGACCGGTGAGGGTGGCTTCAGGACGGGCTTCGGTCGGGAGGCGTTGTACGTCTGCCTGCCGGCGCTGGTGGTCATTCTCGGGATTGAGTGGTGGCGACGAGGTCAGGCCAAACGGAGTTAGGTGGCGCCCCCTTCCCCGCTCCCCTTGCGTGTCGTCCCCGTACTTTGTATACTGAACCGTATGGTTCAGTATACACGGGCCCGACTCGATGACTCGTTCGCCGCACTCTCGGATCCCACCCGGCGCGGCGTGCTCGAGCAGCTCGGACGTTTCGACGCTTCGATCACGGACCTCGCCGAGAAGTTCCACATGACCCTCACGGGCATGAAGAAGCACGTCGGCGTCTTGGAGTAGGCCGGGCTCGTCACTACGGAGAAGGTCGGGCGCGTGCGGACATGCAAGATCGGGCCGCGCCGATTGGTGGAAGAGACGGCGTGGCTCGAGAGGTATCGCCGGTCCTGGGACGCACGCTTCGACGAGTTGGAGAAGGTTGTCGAGGGCCTGACACAAAAGGAGAAGAGCGATGAACGCAAGAATCGGAAATGAGCCCGGCCCCGGGAAGAACCGGACCACGGTGGTACGGACGTCGGACCGCGAGGTGGTG
>DATBCM010000083.1:0-10370 GCA_036270455.1 Gemmatimonadales bacterium
CTTCTGCTGGCCACCCGACGCCACCCGGTTGAACATTGCCTCGAACACCTTGTTCAGATTGTCGACCGCGCCCCTGGCCTTGAGCTTGACGAGTCCGAGCGTGGCGCGCTGGTCGAAGATGACCACCAGGATCACCCGGCGGGCCACGTCGGCCAGGAACATCGATTCCTTCTCGCCCTGGTGCACCAGTGAGGCGAATTCGGCCTCGCCGATCATCTTGGCGAGCTGATCGTTGGCGCTGAAGTCGGCGGCGGTGAGAGACGCGAACGCGGTGGGATCGAACTGCGGCTGCTCGCCCACCGTGGCCACGAGCTGACCGGTCCGGTCCACCAGCAGGGCGCACCGCGCGTTCGACTCGCGCAGGAACGCCTGCAAGTGCGTCTGGATCTGTTTGAAGTCGTTCTCGGAGAACGACCAGCTCGCCGCACCCGTCATCACACCCCTCGGGTCAGTCCCTAGTCCGCCATCTCCCGTCGCGCCGCCAAGGCCTGGGCGATCGTGACGCCGTCCGCGTACTCCAGGTCTCCGCCCACCGGCAGCCCGCGCGCGATGCGGGTCACCCGCACCCCCGTGGGCGCCAGCAGCTGCTGGAGCCAGGTGGCCGTGACGTCCCCTTCCATGGAGGGGTTCGTGGCCACGATCACTTCCCGCACGCCGTGTCCGTTGCCGACCCGGGCCAGCAGGGATTCGCCGCTCAGATCCTCGGGGCCCACGCCGTCGAGGGGCGACATGCGCCCGCCCAGTACGTGGTACCGGCCCCGGTACCGGCCCGCCCGCTCGATCGCGTTCGCGTCGGCCGCCTCCTCGACTACACAGAGGACGGTGTCGTCACGACGGGGGTCCGTGCAGATGCCGCACGGATCCTGATCCGAGAGCGTACCGCAGGTACTGCAGGCCCGCACCTGCTCCCGCACCCGCCGGATCGCCTCTGCCAACCGGCCGGCGTCGTCGGCCGGTTGCTTCAAAAGATGAAACGTGAGTCGCTGCGCGGTTTTGCGTCCAATCCCGGGGAGCTTGGCCAGCTCCGTCACGAGATCTTCAATGGCTGACACGGTGCTTTACGACGGCAGCTGGAACGGAAACGGCAACCCTGGAGCCAGTTTCTTGACTTCGGCCTGCGCCAACTCGGCCGCCCGTTTCTGTGCCTCCGCCACCGCCGCGAGCACGAGATCTTCGAGCATCTCGACGTCGCCCTGCTTCACAGCCTCGGGGTCGATCCGGACCGCCCGGATCCGCCCCTGCCCGTCCGCGGTCACCTGCACCACGCCCCCACCCGCGGAAGCCGTTACCGTCTGCTGTGCGAGCTGAGTCTGGATCTCAGACAACCGACCCTGCGCCTGCTGCGCGATCTGGAGCAGGCTGGATAAATCCGCCATACGTCGAAAGTTACCCCTCGTGTAATAGTGTTGCAAGCTATTCGAGTATCTCGAGATCCAACGCATCCACCGCCGCCGACAGCGTCGGATCCTTGGCCCGGAGCACCCGCAGCCGCTCGGCATTGGCCGTGGCTTCGGTCAAACGTGCAGAAGGCGCCGCCAGGTTCCCCACCGGCGCGGGCGCGGCCACCGCGTCCAATTCGATACGCACCGGACCCGCGAAGTGCGGCTCGAGCAGGCGAGTGATGGACTCGCGCTTCCGCTCGATCCCGTCCCGGTGGGCGGCGGCGATCCGCAGCACCACGACGCCCTCCCGGACCGCGCTGACTTCGCTGTCGGCGAGCAGTGTGGGCAGGAGCGGTGACGTGAACCGGCTCTGCTCGACGACGCCGGGCCACAGCTGGCGCGCGCGCTCCAGCGTGAGGGCTCCGCGTTCCGCCTGTGCCGTGGGGGTAGCGGGGGCGGTCGGGGCCGTCGCCGGAGGGGCCGAATCCCGGAGCTCGCGAGCCCCGCCCGAGGGAGCGGGCGCCGGCGCGGGTGCCGGTCCGCGGGACGGCAGTGGTGCGGACGCGCCCGACCCCGGGTCACCCAGCGCCCGGATGACCTCGGCGAGTTGCACCGTCTGATCGAGGAGCGCCCAGCGCAGCAGGAGGAGCTCCACCACGAGCCGCTGGTTGCCCGAGTGCCGGATCTGCCCTTCCGACTCGGCGAGCATGGACAGGAGCCGCACGACGTCCCCGGTCGAGAACCTGGGCGCGTACGACTTCAGCGTAGCGGTCATCCCTTCGGTGACGCCTTCCGGCTCGCCGCCGACGGACAGCAGCAGCACCGCCCGGAGGGCTTCGCCCGCTCCCGCCACGAATTCCTCGAGACTCGCCCCCGCTTCCAGCAGCCGGTCCACCAGTGCGAACGCACCCTTGGCATCGTGGTCCGCGATGACGCGGAGCAGCTCCCCGTACCGCTCGTCGGGAATGAGGCCGAGGACCTCGCGGACCCTGGCCGCGGTGACGGGGCCCGAACCGAAGGAGAGTACCTGGTCGAGCAGTGAGAGCGCGTCCCGCATGCCGCCATCGGCGCTCCGGGCGATCAGGTGCAGGGCGTCGTCGTCCGCCTTCAGCTTCTCCTGGGTCAGCACGTGCTTCAGCCGGTCGACGATTTGATGGGGACCGATGCGCCGGAAGTCGAACCGCTGGACGCGCGACAGCACCGGCGCCGCGGCCTGCGCGATCTTCTGCGGATCGGTGGTCGCGAAGACGAAGACCACGCCGGCGGGGGGCTCCTCGAGGACCTTGAGCAGCGCGTTCCAGGCTTCGCGCGTGAGCAT
Source organism: Gemmatimonadales bacterium (assembly GCA_036270455.1). Lineage (GTDB taxonomy): Bacteria > Gemmatimonadota > Gemmatimonadetes > Gemmatimonadales > GWC2-71-9 > 40CM-2-70-7. Next base: position 2,701 of record DATBCM010000083.1, read on the forward strand.
GTGGGCTTCGTCGACGATGTAGACCTTGTGCCGGTTGTCCGCGGACGCGGCGTACATCGCGCGCTCGCGAAGATCCCTCGCGTCGTCTACCCCGCGGTTCGACGCGGCGTCCAGCTCGACCACATCGAGGTTGGCGGCGCCGGTCCAGATCCGGGTACAGGACTCGCACTTCCCGCAGGGCTCGCCGTCCTTGCGGTTGGGGCAGTTCAGGGCCATCGCCAGCACCCGGGCGGCGGTGGTCTTCCCCACTCCCCGCGGGCCCGTGAACAGATAGCCGTGCGCGGTGCGACCCGAGGCCACCGCGCCGCGCAGGGCGGCGGCGACGTGATCCTGGGCCACGAGATCGGCGAATTGGGTGGGGCGGTACTTTCGGGCGAGTGCGATCATCTCGGCGGGGAATCTAACAGAGGATGGGGCTCGAAGCTGCGCCGATCCATCCGGCCCCAGCGTCTCCTCCCCACCACGAACTCCCAGTACGCCTGGAGCTTGAACACCGCGAGAATCTGACGGTACCCCACGTTCTCGAGCAGGCCAAAGAGCATGAGCTTGAGCAGGTCATTCCAGGAGGGATAGCGGCGGAAGCTGATTTCCTCGAGGAACACCGACGCCACGGAGAGAAACACGCCCACCAGGACGGCGACGAGGAAGAACTTCACGAAGAAGGCCCCGTTGAGCAGCCCAGTCACCGCTCCCACAATCACGGTGAGGTACCCGATCCCCTCGATGAGCGGGCCCAGCGCCTCGAAGACGAGGTAGTAGGGGAGCACCACCATGCCGATGATGCCGTAGACCGGGTTCAAAAACATGCGGCGGTGCCGCAGGAGGCTCTGCAGCATGCCCCGGTGCCAGCGGTTCCGCTGTCGGCGCAGGTCGCGCCAGCGCTCGGGCACCTGGGTCCAACACACCGGATCGGGGACGAAGACGATCCGGTAGGGCAGTCCGCGGGCGCGGCGGTACTGATGCATGGCGAGGACCAGCTCCAGGTCCTCGGTGTCGGTGGTGCCGTCGTAGCCGCCCACGTCGATCACCGCTGACTTCCGGTAGACCCCGAAGGCTCCGGAGATGAGCGGCAGCGCCTGCAAGGCGCTCCAGCCGAGGCGGCCGCCGAGAAACGCGCGGAGGTATTCGACCACCTGGAAGATGGGGAGCGGCCGCCGCGGAATCGCGATGTGGGTCACCCGCCCTTCCTTCACCGTGCAGCCGTTCACGCAGCGGACGATGCCACCGACCGCGATGGTCTCGTCCGGGAATTCCATGAAGGGCTTCACGGCCTTGAGCAGGGCATCCTCTTCGATCACCGAGTCCGCGTCAATGGAACAGAAGAGCGGGTAGCGGGACAGGTTGATCCCGATGTTCAGGGCGTCCGGCTTCCCGCCCCGCTCCTTGTCCACCACGGTGAGGCCGGGCACCAGCGGAGACGCGTACACGCCCCGCATCGGCTTGGTGGGCAGGGAACGTTTGAACACCCGGTCCACGCGTCGCAGCTCGTAGGCGTCGAGGAGCCGCTCGAGCGTGTGATCGGTCGATCCGTCGTTGATGACGATGATCTCGAACTGGGGATAGTTGAGCATCCGCAGACTGCGCACCGTGTCGACGATGGTGTTCTCCTCGTTGTGGGCGGGCACGAGGAGCGAGATCGGCAGGGTGAGGTCCGACCGGAGGATCTGCTGGTAGTCCGAGAAGAACGTCCGCTTGAGGAAGCGGACCACTTCGATCAGCGAAATGAGAAACAGGATCAGGTACGACAGATTGAGGGTGAGGAAGTAGACCAGGATGAAGTTCCCGAACCAGGCGATGGCGTGGGCGATCCATCCCAGGATCATGCGCTGACCGCCACGTGGAGGAGGGCGCCGACCTCGCGGCGCACCTGCGCGTCGGGATGCCGGGCCGCGATGTCCTGCAGGAGATCGGTCCGTCCCAGGGTCACGAGCCGGGTGAGGACGCTCCGCGCCTCCCGCCGGTCCTCGTCGGTGCCCTCCCCCAGGCGCGCGAGCAGCGCGTCGAGCACTCCCGCCTCCTGAAGCATCCACGCGGCCTTATGCGCCGCGAACGCGTCGGATCCGTCCAGCGCCACCAGCAGGGCCCGGCGCCCCGCTTCCCCTTTTCCCCGGAGCGCTTCCGCCGCATTGGCACGCACCCACCACTCCGAATCCGACAGCGCACGCCGCAGCGGGTCCACCGACTCGTCTCCCGCGATCCGGCCCAGTGCCTTCGCGGCCATGGCGCGCACGGGCCACTCGGCGTCCGCCAGGGCCTCGATCAGCGCCTGCGTCACCGCCGAATGGCCGATCAGTCCGAGCGAATGAGCCGCGCGGGCGCGGGCGTTGGGGTCGGCGTCGGCGAGGAGCCCGCGCAACAGCGGGACCGAGAGATGCGAGCGCAGACGCCCGAGAATGTCGATGGCCGGGACCCGCGCCGCCGCCGGCAGACGGGGGAACGCCTAGAGCAGCGGCTCGACGGCCGCCGGCCCCAGGCCGGCGAGGATGTCCGCGATCCGGAGGGTCGCCCACCGGTCGGTGGCCTTGAGGGCCGCGATCAGGGATTCGACCGCCTGCAGTCCCCCGATGGCCCCGAGCGCCTTGGCGGCGCGGAGGCGGACCTCGGGCACGGGATCATCCATCACCCGGATGAGATCGGGCACGGCGGTCCGCGCCAGCATCCGCCCCAGCTTCTCGGCCCCATCCACGCGCACCCACCAGCGCCGGTGCGAGAGCTTGCTGTGCGCCTGACCGACGAATCCAAGCTGCTCGAACGCGAGTGCGAGCCGTGCTTGCGCCTGTCCCTTGAGGGACCGGATGTGATCGAGGAGCAGCCATTCGACCACGCGCCGCTCCCAGCGTTTGAGGGGCGTGGGAACGAAGTCGGTGATCAGGCCTTCGGTGGCGTGGGCATAGGCGACGATGGAAGGAAGCAACAGGGCGCGCCGGCGGCGCTCATATCCTTCGCGGAGCTCCCGCCAGGCTTTGGTGACCAGGACGACCAGGAAGACCAGGAAGAACAGGCCGCTGAGGGCCCCGAGGAGACCGCCGACGAACCCCTGCATGTCCTGTCAGGACCGGGTGACGCGGGGCCGGGCGAGGATCTTCCGAACCCGCGCCAGGAGCTCACGGGCGTAGAACGGCTTGATGAGGAAGTCCTCGGCCCCCTGATCGAGGGCGCGAACGATGTCGTCCTCGCCGCCTTGCGTGGAAAGCACGAGCACCGGGATGTCGCGCGTCGCCGGGTCGTCCCGCAGATGCCGGAGCACTTCGAATCCGGAAGCATAGGGCATGATCAGGTCCAGCAGGATGACGTCAGGCAGCTCCGCTTTCGCGGCGACGACCCCGGCGGCGCCATCGGCCGCCAGCAGCACTTCGTAGCCGTCGGCCTTGAGCACCGCACTCAAGAACTGGCGGATGGCCGCGTCGTCGTCGATGGACAAAATCCGTCCACCGCGACGGGAGGGCGAGGCGTCGGCGACTTCGGGGAATGAGGAGGTCATTGAGTGAAAGTGCCCCAGGCACCCCGCAACGACATTCGGCCTCGTTCAGCGCTGCTCCCTGCGGGGGCCTGACGCGGTTCACGAGCGACTGCCCTGCGGACCTGGGGCGAAGGGAATCTACCTCCGGTCTCCTGCGTCCCACTAGGGTCAGTGACCGACGATGACCGTGAGGTTCGAGAAGATCCCGGAGCCTTGAACCGCGAGCTGCGTGTTTCCCTGTCCCCGCGCCCTGACGGCTAGCGTGCCGGCGACCGTGTCACCCCCCACCCGGTCGACGCGGATGACGCCCTCGTCCCCCGACAGGGACTGGAGACCGACTAGCGCTACGGGATTCCCGAACTCGTCGGTCGCGACCACACGCACCGTCGCGGTGGTGTCGGGAGCGAGGTGCAGCGTGTCCCCGATCGCCGTCGCGCCGACGTGGAACTCGAGCCGCGAGGGGGATCCCGAGGACGGGTAGAGGGTCGTGGAGCGGAAAATCTGACCGACTGCGGCGCGGATCACACTTTTTCCGGCCGTATGACCAAAGACCACGTTCACGCGGAGGCGCCCCGCGGCGTCCGTGGCGGGAGTCACGGTGTGCAGCTGCGCGTTGTCGGCCGTAAAGGTGACCCGGGCGCCTTGAAGCGGCTTGCCAGCAGCATCCTTGACCTCGAACACCAGCGGGTTGGCCGCCGGCAGGCCCACGACGCCCCGCTGCCCCGTTCCCTCCACAAATCCCGTGTTGTCCGCCGAGGCCGCAGGCCCGGGAGCCGTGGTCACGGGGGGCTGGGCAGTCGCCGCCGGCGCGGGTGCCGGACTACCGGACCGCACCGGTGTCGAGGCGGGGGTGGTCGGAATCGGCGCTGGAGGAACCGCGGGAGCCGTGGCCTGCGCGGACGGCTTCCGCACGCCGCGGCGGACACAACGGTCGATGCGCGCCATGACCGCCGTGTCCGCGCCGAGGGCCTGGAAGTTCCGCCGATCGCGCGTCGAGGGGACGAAGGTCAGACAGTCCCGCCCGATCCGCGTCGCGACGCTCAGCGGAGCCGTGCCGGACGCCAGCAAACGAATGATGTCGGTGGCGCGCAGGGGCTGCCCGGCCTGCCCCTGCGCCGACAGCGGCGCAGCGACGAGCAGAAGGGCGAACCGGACGCCGCTCATGGGCGCTCGCATCCCGAGCTCTCGAATGTGGCCTCGGAGCTGTCGGCGTTCGACGACAGCTGCTGGTCGCGAGCCGCGCGAGCGGCGTCCAGCGTCACGTTCTGCTGGCGCTGGTTGTAGACGGTCCACGCGTCCTCCATCTGCATCAGCGTGGAATCGAGGGGTGCGCAGTCGGTCGCCTGTCCCCCGAAACGCAGGACCCGGTCTCCGAATCGCGTGAGCGCGGCAGACAGCGAATCACTCGCCACGTCGAACCGGATGGTCACGGAATCGACGACGAACGGTTTCGGGGCCGGCGCCGGCGGGGCCGGGTTGCCCGAGGCAAAGCGATGCACCAACGGACTCCACGGATACTCCCACCCGGGGGTCGGCCGCAACACCTGATACCAGTAGCCTACGCCACCGAGGACGGCGAGGACGATCACGCCCGCCACGATCTTGCCGGTCCAACTCTTCGACTCCTTGGCATAGAACTTCCCTACCGTCGGTCGTCGGGCGCTCGGGCGCACGGGCGTCGAGGTCCGGTCCGGCTGACGCACCGGCTCGAGGGACGGCATCGACTGCGCGCCCGACCGGCGCGGCGGAGGCGCGGGAGGCGGAGGAGGCGTCGCCGGCGGCGCCACCGGAGCCGCGCGCGGTGCGGGGGCAATGGACGATTCGACCACCAGTGCGTCGGGCGCCGCCCTGGTCGGTGGCGCGATCGTGGGCGCGGTGAGTGGCGCCTCTTCCCGCGGCGCGGGTGGTGGAGGCGGTGGCGGAGGCGGCGGCTTCGGCGCCGGGGGCGGCGGCTTGGGCGCCGGCGGTGGCGGCTTGGGTGCCGGCGGCGGCGCGGGAGCCGGCGGCTTCGGAGCCGGCGCCTGGGGCGGCAGCTTGGTCTGCGGAGGTGCCGGCGTCGCCGGCTTCGGTGGCGGCCCGACGCGCGTCGCCGTGGCCTTGGGCGGGGCGCCGGCGCCGGGACGGCTCACGGTCGCTTCATCGGTCCCAAAGTTCTTCCACGGCAGGATCGATCGTTTGCCGCGGGTGGAGACGGTCGCTTCGTCCAGCAGCTCGTAGAACGGCAGCGGCGTGTTGGTCCACCCCGGCGCGCCGGAGCGGCGGAAGAGCCCGGCGACGGTGTCGGCGCCCTGCACGCCGAGGATCAGCGCCGTGTGCCAGGGAGACGTGAAGTGCGTCTCCTGCGCTTTCACGTCCTCCGGCGCGAGCGACAGCGGCAAGCCGGGGTGACTGTGGTACCAGCCGATGAGCTGGCCTTCGATCTTCTTCAACTCCTCTTGAATGCGATCCCAGAGGCGCTGCACCACGATGGCTGTCTTGTCCCCGTAGATGGGCTGGTTCAGCCGGATGGTCGAGTCCACGACCGCGTAGCGGACTCTGCTGGTGGGGCATTCGAACAGATCGCCGGCCAGGAATCCGAACACGGCCTGGTCGGGTGGCACCGCCGCGAAGTGATCGGTCAGGGCGGTCAGCGCCTTCTGGTCGATGAAGATCGGATACGCGCCGCCCGGCGTCCGCTTCACGGTCCCCTGGAGAATCGGATTCCAGAGGATGGCCCGTGCGGTGGGCAGCACCTGGGGGAGATGCGGCACGCTCGGCGTCGGGCGTCCCGTCATGCGAGCACCGTGGCCACGATGCCGGCGGCCCGCTCGACATCCGCGCGCGCGACGTCGAGATGCGTGATGAAGCGGAGCCGGCGGGGACCGAACGCCGTGCAGCGCACGCCCGCCTGGGCCAGCGCCGTCACGGCGCGGTCGGCCGAGCCGTCCTCACGCACCAGATCGACCATGACGATGTTCGAGTCGGGCGGCACGGGACGCAGGTGCTGGTTGTCGGCGACGATCCCGGCGAAGAGTTTCGCGTTCGCGTGATCCTCCGCGATGCGCGGAAGATTGACGTCGAGCGCGTACAACCCGGCGGCGGCGAGGATGCCCGACTGGCGCATGCCGCCGCCCAGCCGCTTGCGGATCTCCCACGCCTCGGCCCGCCGCCCGGCGTCGAACGCGAGGCACGACCCCACCGGACACCCGAGTCCCTTGGACAAGCTCACCATCACGGTGGCGACGCCGGCCGTGAGTGCCGGCAGTTTCTGGTGCAACGCCGCGGCAGCATTCCACAACCGCGCACCGTCCAGGTGCACTGGCAGCCGGCGTTCCGCGGCGAGCGCGGTGATGGCTTGCAGACGGTCGAGCGGCAGGACCCGCCCTCCCGCCGCGTTGTGGGTGTTTTCGATCGCGATGGCGCTGACCCGCGGCACGTGCGGGGACGCGGGACGCAGGGCGGCCTCGACCAGCTCCCGCGCGAGCAGCCCGTCCGGCGTGGTGACCGGGCGGATCTGGACCCCCGCCAGCAGCGCCACCCCGGCGATTTCGTAGTGCACCAGGTGGGCATTCGCCTCGAGCACGAGCTCCGTGCCGGGGGTCGTGCACATGGCCACGCCGGTCTGGTTGGCTTGCGTGCCGGTGGGAAAGAAGAGCGCATCCGCCTTGCCCAGAAGCTCCGCCACCCGCTGTTCCAGCCGCCGCGTCGTCGGGTCGCCGTCGAGGACGTCGTCCCCGACCTCGGCCTCCGCCATGGCGCGCCGCATGGCCGCCGAGGGCTTGGTGACGGTGTCGGACCGGAGATCGATGGTGCTCATTCGAGCCGCACCCGCTGGGCCCGCCGCATGCGCACCAGGTCGTAGGTCTCGGCCACTTCGCCTCCCAGCAGGAAGACGAACGCCGTGTAGTAGATCCACAGGAGAAAGAGGAAGAAGGCGATGATGTTCGCGTCCGTCGCCACGCGATCCAGGGTCACGAAGCGCGCCAGATAGAGCGCATACGCCCGCTTGGCGACCTCGAACGCGAGGGCGCAGAACCCGGCGGCGACCAGGGCGGTGCGCCACTGGATCTGCCGGCTCGGTAATACTTTGAAGATGAGGAAGAAGAGGACGGTGCTGAACCCGAAGGCGGTGACTTCGAGCCCGAAGCGCCAGGACCAGAGCACCCAGAAGGAATTGGTCATGGTTCCGGCGCTCGAGACCTCGTAGGCGGGCAGCAGGGCGTTGCCCACC
>DATBCM010000084.1:0-1631 GCA_036270455.1 Gemmatimonadales bacterium
CGACGGCGGCCATCCGCACCCGCGTTCTCGATCTCGGCGCTCGAGTCGGACGGCGCGGGACGGGACTGCAGCCGCAGAAGCACCGTGCCGTCATCGATGCGCACGTTCCGCAGCAGCACCAGCGCCGGAGGCGTCCGGCTCGGCGGACCTTGGTGTTCGCCGAGATGAAGCAGCTCCTCGAGGTCGAGACGGCCGTTCTTGTGTTGCAGCAGGTTCACGTACGGGTGGTCCAACGTGACGTCTCGGAGGACGATGCGCCCTCCCAGGAGATCCAGCAGCCGGTATGAGAAGACCACCTGGGGCAGCTCCGCCACGAGCGTCGAATCAGGATCGTAGAGCCTGACCTCGTTGAGTTGGAGGTCCGTGAGGAGAGAGCCGTGCACCCCGCCGATCTCGATGCGTCCACCGACCGCCGTCGCCGCCGCGGACCTCGCCACCGCGCCGAGCAGCGCCCGTCCCGCCGCCGTGTTCACCAGCCCGGACAGCGTACCGAGGAAGCACGCGAGAAGCCCGGCGATGATCCACAGGAGGACCGCGAGAGAGCGTCGCATCAGAACGCCTGTCCCACCGCGAACTGCAGGACCCAGCGCTTCCAGAACGAAGACGGAGTGGGCGGCTGGTAGCGCTTCCGGTACACCGTCAGCGTGTCGCCCTTCGCGAGGTAGAGCACACCGGCTTCGGTCGGACCCTGGTACGCCGCGTCGAGACGCACCGGCCCGAGGGGCGTGGTGAACCGGAGGCCGACCCCCGGGGTGAACCGCACGCCGGAGACCGGTGCCAGCGTGTCACCCCGCTCCCAGACTTGTCCCAGGTCCGCGAAGACTGCGACCCGCATCCGGTCCGGGAGAATGGGGGTCGCGAACCGGAGCTCCGCATTCATCACGAAGACGGCATTCCCGCCGATCGGAGCGTTCTTGATGTTGGTGGAGTTGTAGACGGTGTCGGTACCCTGGAGATGATACCCCTTGCTGGTCGTGTCGCTGATCACATAGCCGATGGGCCCGAGATCGTTCCGCCCGTATCCCCGGACCGAGTTCGGCCCCCCGGCATAGAACCGCTGATCGGGGGGCACGAATTGGGCGTTCTGCCCGGAGAGCGTGATCCGTTGCGGCAGGATGACCCCGCCCCGCACCCGCCAGGCGAAGACGCCCGTCGAACCCAAAGGCACGTACCGGGCGAATTCGACCTCCCCCCGATTGAACTCATAGAAGGGATCCGAGCCGACGAACCGGGATGCGTGGGTCAGGGTCACCGTGAACTGGCTCCCCCGGGACGGGTCGAGAATCGAATTGACGTCGTTGCGGACGGCGGTCGCGGTCACGGCGGCGAATCGCCGGCGGTCGGACAGGAGGGCTTGATCGCTCGCCGCGCAGGCCAGAAACAGCTGGCAATAGGTGACCGGCTGAGCCACGGTGCGGCCGACGGAAATGCCGTAACTGAGGGAAAAGGGCACGTCCCGGTGCGCATTGAACACCACACCCACGTTCGCACCGACATCCTGCCGTACGTAGACGTTGTATTCCGACCGCCGCTCGGCGAGGAGGGTGAGGCTCGCCGTATTGCGCGACGACAGAAAGGACGGCTGAAAGAGGGATGCCGACAGGGAATAGTTGAGTGTGTCGGACGTGAAG
>DATBCM010000085.1:0-1548 GCA_036270455.1 Gemmatimonadales bacterium
CCACGGATTCGCTGGCATGGTCCGACGTCGCGCACCGGCTCGGGGCCATGATCGGCCGGCGCGTGACCCTCATCGACCCGACGGGCCGCGTGCGCGGCGACGCCGATTTTCCGCTCGAAGCCCTGCCCCACCTCGAGAACCATTTGCTGCGGCCCGAGGTCCAGCAGGCGCTGAAGGAGGGAGTCGGGACCTACCAGCGCCTCTCCGCCTCTACTAATGAACGGCAGCTGTATGTCGCGGTCCGCGGAGGACCCCCGGGACTCGCCCTGGTCCGTGTCTCCGCGACGCTCGGGAGCGTGGACGCGGCCGTGTGGGCGACCGAGCGCACCATTCTCGGCGTGGGAATCCTGGCGGTCCTGGGGGCCGCGCTGGTCGCCTGGCTCATGGGCCTCTCGCTCTCCCGTCCCCTGGTCCAGCTCGCCGGCTCGGCCCGGGCCATCGCGGCCGAGGGCGAGCCGGTCTTCCCCGATTCGCGGATCCGCGAAGTCGGCGACCACGTCCGGGCGCTGAGGGCCATGCACGAGGAGTTGCAGGGCCGGTTTGCGGAGCTGCGCCGGGAGCGGGAGGAATCGCGCACGCTGGTCGAATCCATGACCGACGGCGTCATCGCGGCCGATTCCGCCGGTCGCATCGGCACCTGCAATGCCGCGGCCCGCCGTATGCTCGGCCGGACGGCCGCCGAGGCGATCCCGGAGCTGGGGCTGCTCTTCCTGGAGAAAGGCTCGCGGGATTTCGTGCGGGAGATCCTGGCGGGTCGGGAAGTGGACGAGCGCGAGCTGACCGTCGGCGGGCGCGTGTTGCTCGGAACCGGCCGCATGCTCCCCGACGGCGGCACCTTGTTCGTCCTCCGCGACGTCACCGCCCTGCGGCGCCTCGAGACCGTCCGGCGTGACTTCGTGGCGAACGTGTCCCACGAGTTGAAGACGCCGTTGACGTCCATCGCCGGCTACGCGGAGACCATCGCCGCCGAGGCGGAGGCCGAATCACCGGCGCGCCATTTCGCCGGCACCATTCTCGCGAACGCGAAGCGCATGCACCGGCTGGTGGAGGACCTGCTCGATCTCTCGAAGATCGAATCGGGCGGCTGGCGACCGGTCCCCCGGGTGGTGGATCTGAGCGCGGCGGCCCGTGAGGCCTGGAGTCCGTTCGCCGAGGCGGCCGCCGACCGGGGCGTTTCCTTCGAGCTGAAGGTCCCGGCGTCAGTGTCGATCGCCGCGGATCCTGACGCCCTCCGGCAGATCCTCTCGAACCTGTACGACAACTCGCTCCGCCACACCCCGCGCGGCGGCAACATCACCGTCTGGTCGGCGCCCGCGGGCGACGGCGTGGTGCTCGAGGTCCGGGACACAGGTTCGGGGATCCTCGCCGAGCATCTGCCGCGCATCTTCGAGCGGTTCTATCGAGCCGATCCGGCACGCTCCCGCGATCAGGGTGGGACGGGACTCGGTCTCGCGATCGTGAAGCACCTGGTGGAGGCCCACTCGGGACGCGTGGATGCGGAGAGCACGCCCGGAAGGGGCACGACGATTCGTATCGTGCTGCCGCCAC
>DATBCM010000086.1:0-4385 GCA_036270455.1 Gemmatimonadales bacterium
CGCCCGCTCGAACGTGTTCGCCCAATACTGGGGATAGCCCCAGTGTCCCGGTGTGCGGAGGTCCTGAATGGGGTCCAGCGCGAAGGCCCGGCGCACCAGCATCAGCGTGGAGTCGTGAGGATTGGGGTGTCCCCCGATCAGTACGTAGCCGTTCCCCAGCCGCAGGATAAGCAGGATGGGGCGGTCATTCTGCGCCATCATCGCGAGCGCGGTAACCGCTGGCTCGAACTGGTCGTCGATCCGCATCGCGGCCAGGTACTGCTGCTTCGCCTCCCGTCCGCGCTGCGCGCGGGCGTACGCCTGCGCGAGGTTGTAATGGAGCACCGGATCGTTCGAATCCTTCTTGACCGCGACTTCGAGGTCTCCCATCGACATCCGCTGCTGGGCGACGGCTGGCCGCGGCAAGCCTCCGAGGGCAAGTCCAAGCACCAACAGCCGCCCACCACGGGGCACGGACCTACCGCCCCTTGGCTGCAGCCGCCGGCGCGCCCCCGCCCCCGCCCCCACCGCCGCAGTGCGGCACGGGCAGCGCCTCGGTCGGGACCGCCACAGCCGACAACCCGCTCTTCGTGAGCAGCGCATTGAGCTCCGGCAGTGACTTGCTGGTCACGGTCCGCCACCCCGTGACGACGCTCTTCAAGTCCGTGCACGCCCACTGCCACGCCTTCAACATCTGGGCGCTCGGCGCCATGTCGCCGTAGTCGGTGGTGCGGAGCTGCCCGTTCATGGACTCGAGCGGAATGCTCTCCCCCGGTTCGGTGCCGTTCAGGGCCGCGAAGCTCGGCGGACCGACGTGGTGGGCGAAGTTCCCCATCGGCGCCGCGTCACCCTGGAGCTGGCGCATCGTCGAATCGAGATTCGCCGCCATCGCCGCCACGTCTGGGGGGGGATTCGCCTGCAACGCCCGGGCGAGCGCGTCCCGGACCGCCGCGACCTGATGCCAACCATCCCACGACGTGCGGGCACCGGCATAGAGGTTCATTTGCAGAGCGTGCTGGGCCTGGAGGTCAGCCGCCGACGCGGGTGAGCGCGGATCGTTCCGCACCGTCACGGTCTGCGAATAGCTCTTGCCGTTCACCGTGAGGCGCACCGTGTAAACACCGGGGAGCGCGAGGGGCCCCTCCGGCGTGTAGGGCGTCTCGTGCGGGATGGCGCTCATCACCTGCGCATAGTTGTGGTTGAACGCCGGGGGATTGTCGTACCGGATGTCCCAGTTGATCCGGTTCAGCCCGGTCGCGGTCGGGAGAGGTTGGGGCTCCTCCAGCCACCAGGTCGCCACCGGGGCCGCTGGATCCGAAATCGGCGGGATGGGCGCGCTCGACAGGTGGCGCACCACGTGGCCCGCTGCATCCAGAATATCGAGAGTGATGTCGGAGGCCGGTTTGGTCGCCAGGGAGTAATAGATGATCGCCCCCGGCGGCGGATTCTCGGCGTGCGGCATCTCGGCCTGCATGGGGGTGTCGCCGTTCACGTCGCGGCGCACCCGGAACGCATCTCCGGGCTTGAAGAGATACACCGGGTCCGCCGCGATCGCCGCTGTGACCTGCCTGAGCGGCGACATGTCGTCGAGGATCCAGATGCCGCGGCCGTAGGTCGCGACGATCAGATCGTTGTCCTTGATCACGATGTCGCGATACGAGCTGTTGGGCAGGTTCAGCATCAGCGACTGCCAGTGGTCCCCGTCGTCGAACGAGACGTACATCCCGCTCTCGGTGCCGGCGAACAGCAGGCCCGCCTTCTTCGCGTCCGACCGGAGCACGCGCGCAAAGCCGCCGCTCACCTGATCGGCGGGCAACCCGTCCGCGATCTTCGTCCACGTCGCCCCGTAATCTTTCGTGCGGTAGAACGACGGCGCGTTCTCGCCGCCGGCGCGCAGCGCGACGTACGCCTCTCCGGCGGCGAAATGTGACGCGTCGATGGACGAGATCCCGCCCACCACGTTGGGGATGCTCACCTCTTTCCAGGCCAGTCCATGATTTCTGGTGACCTGGATCCGCCCGTTGGTCGTGCCGGCCCAGATCACCCCCGGCGCCACCGACGAGGTGGAAATGGTCGTGATGCTCGCTCCGGCGCCCGCCCGGCCGCCGGCGCCCCCGGGGCCGGTTTGCGCCCGAGGTGGGGCGAGATCACCGGACAGCTTTCGCCAGTGCAGTCCGCCGTCCGTCGTGGCCATCACGTACTGATAGCCGGTGAGCAGCTCATGGGGATTGGTCGCCGTAAACACCAGGGGCTGGTCGCCGTTGGACCGGAGATCGAGAGAGCTGTCGATGTTCGGCGCCACGTTGATCCACTGCCCGCTCGGGAAGCTCATCCGCATGACGCCCGCGGTCATGTTCAGCGCGTAGACGTGCTTGGGATCGAGCGGATCGGGAACGATCGACCCGCGCTCGAACCCCGGGTTGGGGAGCCAGTCGAACATCGACACCTGCCCCAGGTCGCCCCGGCTGCGGGTCTGAATGGCACAGGCGTCCTGCTGCGTCGCATAGATCCAGTACGGGAACTGATTGTCAGCCGAGATGTGGTAGATCTGCTCTGTGGACTGGTTGTACCAGGAGCTCCAGTTCTCACCACCATCGAGACTGACCTGCGCGCCCTGATCCAGACCCATGAACATTCGCTTGGGATCGTTGGGATCGAGCCAGAAGGTCTGCGGGTCGTCCCCGCCGGGCGAGCCTTTCCAGCCCTCGAAGTGCTCGCCGCCGTCGGTCGACCGGTAGACCGCGGTGGCGATGGTGTAGACGATGTCAGGATTTCCGGTGTTCACCCACACGCCGGACGTGTAGTTCCCCTGCCCGTTGGCGATCCTCGGGTCGGCCGCGTCCATACGGCGCCACGTGGCGCCGCCATCATCCGAGCGCCAGAGCCCTACGGCCACGGGACCGACGACGTACATCCGCTGGGCGTTGGTGTGCATCGCGACCGCCACCGAGAGGCGGCCGGAAAGCGGCGGGAGCCCGCCACCCTTGATCTCGGTCCAGGTCACGCCTTCGTCGGTCGACTTGAAGAGCCGGGTGCCGGGGCCCGCCTGCTGAAACCCGCCGCCGACCGTGCCGCGCGTGGCCGCCAGGATCACTTCGGGGTGATCGAAGGCCCACTCGAGGTCGGAGACGCCGGTCGAGTCGCCCGCCGCGAGAGTCCGCGCCCAGGATTTCCCGCCGTCGGTGCTCCGGAACACGCCGCGCACCGGCCCCGGCGTACGCGGGGCGCCAAGGACGGCCATCAGCACGAGATTCGGGTCCTTGGGATCCACCAGGAGCGACGAGATGCGGCGGGTGCCGTCCATGCCCAAATGCGTCCACGTGGCCCCGGCGTCCGTGGACTTGTAGACGCCGTCGCCGTCGTTCACGAGCCCCGTGCCCACGTACACGACGTTCGGATCCGAGGGCGCAACCTGCACGGCGCCGATCGACGCGACCGTCTTGATCCGATCGAAGACCGGAAACCAGGTGGTGCCGGCGCTCGTCGTCTTCCACACGCCGCCGATGGGAGTGCCGAAGTAGTAGACCCCCGGTTGGCCGAGCGCTCCCGTGACTGCGGTCACGCGGCCGCCGCGGAATGGCCCGACGTTCCGCCAGACCATACCGGACAGCAGCGAGGGATCCACTTGCGCGAAGGCCGGACGTGACAAGCTTCCGATCAACAGCAGGACGGCGACGGATCGCATGGTCTTCCTCGAGGTGGGCGTGAAGAAGCCGATAACATACCGTTTCCCCGTGTGGGCGCTCGTCTCGCTGGCCTGGGTGGTCCCCGGCGCCCTGGCGGCTCTCGACTTGTACGCACGAGCCCATCTGGAACGTTGGAGCGGGGTCCCACGCTGGTTCGGGGCCCTCCACGCGCGGAGAACCGACTGGTGGCTCAGATGCCTGTAGAGGCGGACGATCCGCGGACGGCATTTATTCACGCCGCGATCTGGCACGGTAAGCTCGATCAAGCGGAGCAGATCCGCGCCCGGCATCCTGACGTCATCGGGTCCGATCTGGCGACGGCGGCGGTGCTGGGAGATGACGTGCGGGTGCGGAAATTCATCGCGGCGGACCCGGCCGCCGTCACCCGCAAGGGACCGCCGTACGGGGGCGACGCGTTGAACTACCTGGCGCTGTCGAAATACCTCCGCTTGGACCCGTCACGGACGCCGGGGTTTCTCCGCGCCGCCGCCGCCTTGCTCGATGCCGGCGCGGACCCGAACACCGGTTTCTGGACCGATCCCCCGCACCCGGAGTTCGAGACCGCGCTTTATGGCGCCGCCGGGGTCGCACACCATGAGGGACTCACCCGCCTTCTCCTCGAACGTGGCGCGGACCCCAACGATGGCGAAGTGGCCTACCATTCGCCGGAAGCCGACGATCTCGGCGCGCTGACAGCGCTGGTCGAAACGGGGCGGCTGA
>DATBCM010000087.1:0-3387 GCA_036270455.1 Gemmatimonadales bacterium
ATGTCCCACCTGCCCCAGTTCACCGCGCTGTGGAACCCGAGGGTAAAGTCGGGATTGGCGTTCCCGATGACGCGGTAATCCGCAGCGTCGGGCCCGTTTCCCGTCGTGGTGCGGCCGTTGGCGCACGTCGTGGTGGCCGCCGTGCAGAAGAACACCTGCCGTCCCGCCGCATCGACTCCGAGGTACACGGGGCCATAGAACGTGCCGATCGGGTATCCCGTCTGGATGCGCTCGGAGAACTGGTTCGATTGCCCCTGACCGCTGACCGCGCCGCTCGCGATATAGGTACCGATTGAGGGACCGAGGTCAATCACGTGGTTCCGCTCGGCGGTGAACACGAGGCCCGCGCGCCAGACCAGCCCCGGCCGCGACACCGGCACCGCGTCGAGCGAGAGCTCGAGGCCCCGGTTCCGCAGGCTCCCCACGTTTTGGAGCTGTGTGGTCGCCAACGCCGGCTGCGGCACATTGACCGTGAACAGCAGGTCCTTGGTGTTCTTGACGTAGTATTCGATGGTTCCCGAGATACGATTGTTCAGGAGGCCGAAGTCGACCGCGCCATCCACCTGGGAGGTTTGCTCCCATTTGAGGTTGGCGTTCCCGTTACTGTTCGGGAGGACCCCGCCCTGCGGCACGCCGCCAAACGGATAGGTGGCGCCGCCTGGTGAATACGTAATGAACGTTGAATACGGCGACGGAGGAAGGTTGCCCTGCAGACCCCACCCGAGCCGGACCCGTAGATCCGAAAACGGTCCGTTCCGCAGGAAGTCCTCTTGCGAGAGGTGCCAGGAACCGGACAGCCCCGGGAACAGCGCCCACTTGTGGCCCGCCGCGAACTTGGACGAGCCATCATAGCGCAGCACGCCCGTCACGAAGAAGCGGTCCTTGAACCCGACATTCGCCCGGGAGAAGAACGACGCGAGCCGGCTCTCTTGGGCACCGGAGGCGCTCGTCCGCGTGGTGGCGGCGTTGAGATTGTTATAGGTGAACGCGTCGGTGAAGAAACCAGTGCCCTGGGCCGTTACCGAGTCGGCTGTGAACTTACTGTACTCGTACCCGCCCACGAGGTCGAGGGTGTTGCCGGCCCCGACGTCGCGCTGGTAGTTGAGGATGGTCTGGACCGTCGCCGTGGACATTTCCAAGTCCTGCTGTCGCGCCTCACCGCCGCCCAGCGCCACCCCAAACGGGCTCGCGTTGGGGTAGTACTCCTGGCGCTGGCCCCCGGAGCGATCCAGCCCGACGTTCACCTTCGCCGTCAGACCCGGCGCCACATCCAGCTCGGCGTTGGCGTTCGCGAGGGTGCGGGTGGTTTGGCCGATATTCGTGATCTGCTGCGCCATCGCCACGGGATTCCACACCGAGGTCGAGCCGCTCTCGTAGTAGTGGGTCCCGGTCGAATCGGTCACCATGATCGGCTGCGTCGGATTGAAGACGGCGACGTTGACGAACACGCCGCCCTGGAACCCACTGTTGTTGTCGTAGGTGAGGTACGTGTTGTTGATGTGGGAGGTCGTCACGTTGACGCCGAGGCGCAGGCGGTTGTCCAAATCCGAGTGGGTGGCGCTGATCCGGCCCTGAATCCGCTCGAGCCCACTGGACAGCGCCACGCCCTGCTCGTTGGCGTAATTCAACGAGGCGCGATAGCGGGTGGCTTCATTCCCCCCGGAAAACGCCAGGTTGTGATTGTGGGTGATGGACGTCCGCGTCACCGCGTCTTCCCAATTGGTATTCGAGGCCCCCAATGCCCCGAGATGGATCGGAGCGAGATTCCCCGCTGCCACCTGCGCGCGCACGAACGTCGCGTATTCCGTTCCATTGAGCACGTCAAGGCGTCGGGCCGGACTCGCCGCCGAGACATAGCCGTCGTACTCGATGGTCGGCCCTCCCCCCCCCGGTTGTCCCTTCTTGGTCTCGATCAGCACCACGCCGTTCGAGGCGCGACTGCCGTAAATCGCCGTCGCCGACGCGTCCTTCAGGACGGTGATCGACGCGATATCCCCCGGGTTGACCAGGTTCAACGGGTTCCGCGGCAGCGGCGGGGAGCCGACCGCGATGGAGGACTGCTCGGTAGGCAGACTGTTGATCGGCACGCCGTCGATGACGTAGAGCGGGTCGTTCGACGCGCTGACGGAGCTGCCACCGCGGATCAAGACCTGCATCCCGGCGCCAGGCTCGCCGTCGTTCTGAGTGACCTCCACGCCGGCGGCGCGGCCGCGCAGCATCTCGTCAGCGTTCGTGACGACGCCGACATTGGCCGCCGATGCGTCCACCGTCGCCACGGAACCGGTGATGGCCTCGCGCCGCTGGGTGCCGTAGCCGGTCACGACCACCGGCTCGAGAATCGCGGCCGCCGGCTGCAGGGTGAGCTGCACGGTGGTCGCCGGACCGGTAGTGACGGTGACGTTCTGCACCAGGGAGCCGTAGCCGATCCGGGTCGCCCGGAGGCGATGCACCCCGGCGGGAACGCCGCTGAGGAGGAACTGCCCGTCGGTTTTCGTCACCTCACGATGCGGCGTGCCGACGATCGCGACTTCGACGTTGGGAACTGGCTGCTGGGTCGTGGCGTCCACCACCTGCCCCGAAACGGTGCCGGTCGCGTTTTGCGCGCCGAGGGGGACGACCCAGAACACACCAGCGATTAGCGCGGGAACGACGTGACGCACTAGCCTCATACGTCTGCGCCCTCTGCAGTGAGAGTGGAGTGTCGCCGCTGCCTGCTTCGAATCCTCTCTATACGCTCTGGCTCCGTCGGCGCGCAGCTGCACGCGGGCGACGGAGCGCCATGGCTCAGAGGACTGCTCGTTATTGTCTCGTGATCGTCTCGTGATCGCCTCGTGATCGTCCTTATGATTCCCCCGAACCGGCGGTTGTCAAGACCGCCCGGGCGGGTGGGGGCGTCGTCTCAAGTCGCATCGTAGCCCGCGTATTCCCCCCGCTGGTAGACGTTGCCCTGGTACTCCTGGTCCAGGTGGATGCCGATCTTCGAGGTGTAATAGCTCCGAACCGTCCACCCCTTGAGCTCCCGGAAAAAGCGTTCCGGGGGGGTCTTCGGGTCGCGCTCGCCCGCGGCCATCCGCGTGAGGACCGCGATCCGCTGGTCCGGCGACGCCTCGAGGAGGGCCTTGCCGTGGAGCTCCCGGGACAGGTCCTCCACGGCCTGGAGGCCGGTCCGCCAGAGCGCCTGCCATTCGGGGTCCAGGGACTCGGCCAGCCGGCCGTCGATGTAGGCCGCCACCTGCGCCGCACGGGCGCCGGGCGAGTGCGGGTCGGCGGGGATCACGAGCTCGCTGAGCTCGTCCAGCAGGGCGAACTCGTGTTCGGTGAGGAACTGGGGCGCGACCCTCGGCTCGGGGGGCGGGGCCGGCCGCACGACCGGGAGGAGCGGTGTGG
>DATBCM010000088.1:0-7247 GCA_036270455.1 Gemmatimonadales bacterium
CAGGATGACACGGTGAGCGCCCCCGGCGCCGACGACGACGGCTCGGGGACCGCCGCGGTGCTCGAGGCCGCCCGGATTCTCTCCCACTACAAGTTCAATGCGACGATCGTTTTTTCGGCTCTGGCGGGCGAGGAGCAGGGACTGCTGGGTGGCGGGATCCTGGCGCAGGCGGCGAAGACCCGCGGGTGGAATGTCGAAGGCGATCTGAACAACGACATCGTGGGCGGAGGGCGCGGGCTCAATGGCGTCGATGATCCGACCGTGGTCCGCGTCTTTTCGGAGAGCCCGGCTTCGAGCACGACGCTGCAGGACCTCGCCCGCATGCGCTCCGTCGGCGGCGAGGAGGACGGGCCGTCGCGACAGCTCGCCCGCTACATCGACAAGATCGACGGCGAGTACTTCCCGAAATTCCATGTGATGCTGGTCTACCGGCAGGACCGGTACGGGCGCGGCGGCGATCACATCGCCTTCAACCGCGAGGGATTCCCCGGGGTGCGCTTCACGGAGCCGAACGAGAACTACAATCGCCAGCACCAGACGCCGCGGGTCGAGAACGGGGTGTTCTACGGGGATGTGCCCGACTCCGTGGACTTCGGCTTCACGGCGCGCGTGGCCTCCCTGAACGCCACCACGCTGGCCGCACTGGCCTGGGCCCCGGCCCCGCCCGATTCGGCGACGGTCGCCCGGAATGAGGGGGTCTCCACGCGGGTCCACTGGAAGGCCGTCGCCGGCGCGGCGGGATACCGCGTTTACTGGCGCGCGACCACGGCGCCCACGTGGACCAATTCGCGCTGGGTCTCAGACAGCACCGAAACGGTATTCTCGAAGATGACGATCGACGATTCGTACTTTGGCGTGGCGTCGGTCTCGAAGACCGGGCAGGAAAGTGTCATCGCCTTCCCGATGCCGGGACGCAACTAGGGGCCGACCACCCGGTTTCTCCCCTGCTCCTTGGCCTGATAGAGCGCCCGGTCAGCGGCCTGCAGCACCTGATCGGGCGTTTTGTTTCGCCCCCCGGGCTCCGCGACGCCGATCGAGACCGTAATCACCGAGTGACGGGAGCGCTCGCGGACCGGCACCGGGCTCGGCTTTCTCCGGGGGCGGAGTCGCTTCCGGACGGTGAACTCCGTGTCCGCCACGGCCTCGCGCACCGCCTCGAGCGCCGGGGTCGCCTCCGCGGCCGACACTCCTGAGAAGAGAATCGAGAATTCCTCGCCACCGTAGCGATACGCCTTCCCGCCGCGCGCGACCGTCGCCAGCCGGGTCGCCACCATCTTGAGCACTTCGTCGCCGACGTCGTGCCCGAAGGTGTCGTTGAACTTCTTGAAGTGATCCACATCCACCATCGCGACGACGTACTGCTCGCCGAGCTTGAGGAGCTCCTCGTCCAGGGCCCGGCGCCCGGGGAGACCGGTCAACGCATCGTGGTAGACCTGGTGATACGACGTCTCGATGATCGCGACGGAGAGCACCACCGCCGCGGTCGAGAAGGCCACCGTGGCCCCGACCGAGGGTTTGCCCATGGTGAGCGCGATCCCGCAGGCAACGAGCCCCCAGAGCCCGCCCCGGCCTGGACCATCGGGCTCCCGGATGGTGAGCACCGCCAGCATGGCAAAGGCGAGCACGAACGCGAGGATGGCGGGCGCCGGCAGGCCTACCATTTGCACGATCCCGGGAGCGAGGAGGCTCGCCCGGAAGAACGCGTCTCCCGAGAGGGGCCCCGTCTTGGCCAAGACCCCGACCACCACCCCTTCTCCCAGGATCACGCCCCAGCGTCGCCACCCGGAAGGCGTGAACGCCCCGCGATCGGGGAGCAGCGCGAAGACGAGAAGGTTCAACGGCACAAGCAGCGTGGCGGCGTCGAAGGCCATCTGCCGGCCGGCCAGGCTTGCCGCCAGCGGCCCCCACGTGGCGAGTGCCAGGACCGCCAGACTGAACAGGAGCCGGCCGCGGCTGTACCGCAGGGCCAGGAAGAGACCGAGTGCGAAGGCCGCGATGGGATAGAAGCGGCCGAACGAGACGAGAACGCCGCGGAGGGACGGCAGGTGCACCAGCAGGATGGTGGCGAGCAGCAGGGGCGCTTCGGGCAGCGCGAGCCTCGCTCCGAGTTTCCCGGCGGATTGGTTCGTGAGCCCGTTCACAGGGCTAGAAGCGTAGCGTACCCGAGGCTACCGGTACATCCCCTGGTACGACGCCTCCGCCAGATGGTACACCACGCTCTCGCCGCCATTCGTGTTGGTCTTGGTCCCCACCGGTACCGCGCCGAGTTTCTCGATGGCCCGGCGCGACCGCAGATTGTCCACGCCCGCCGAGAACACCACGGTCTTCACGAACGTGAACGCATGTCGGACCATCAAGTCCTTCATCTCGGAGTTGTACCGTCCGCCCCAGTGCGACCGGGCCAGGAAGGTCCAGCCGATCTCGACCACCGACAGCTCGGGGTGGTAGTCGTGGTACCGGGTGAAGCCGATGGCGCGGCCCTCGGCAAGGTCGATGGCCACCAGTGCGCCCCCCGACTCCAAGCCTTCCCGGAACACCACCCGGAACCGCTCTTCGCGCCAGCGCTCGCGGTCGGGGTGCTGCTCCCAGATCAGCGGATCCTTCGCGAGGGCGTAGAGCGCATCCCAGTCGTCCCCGCGGAGGGGGCGCATCTGCAGAAGCTTGCCGGTGAGCACCGGCTGGAGCTCGACCGGCATTACCGCAGGACGAACGCCAACGCCCCCGGCCCCACGCCCCGGAAGATCGTCGCATGCGTCAGGTCAGGCCGCGGCGTGCAGACCCACGTGAGCTGGCCAGGGGGGATCGCGTCGAGCAGGCGCGCGAGATGCTGCGTGCCGGCCGCGATCTCCGGCTGCGACGAGCTCGCCAGAAAGAGGGAGCGCGGGGTGGTGTCCCGTCCGGCCAGAAGCGTCGGAGCCGAGTCGACCAGGCCGCCGTTGTTCCACCAGAGGGAGGGATCGAGCGCGACGTAATGCTTGAAGAGCGTGGGCTCGAGCAGGAACGTCTCCACCACAAAGAGCCCGGCGAGGGACTCGCCGACGATCGAGCGTTCGTCCGTGACCCGGTAGCGTGTGGCAATCGCCGGAATCAGCTCGTCCCGGATGAACCGGCGAAAGGCAGCCGAGCCCCCCACGTGCGGGGCGATGGCGCTGTCCGAATGCACACGAGTCGGGCCGGTGAGGTCGCGCCGCCGTTCGGTGTTCGGAATCCCCACAACGATGACTGGTCTGATCTGATGCAGTGCGATCAGCGAGTCGACGGTGTTCACGACGTGCGGGAAGTCCTCGTCCGTGCCGCCGTCGGGCAGATACAGCACCGGAAACCGCACGGTCGTGGACGCCGAGTAGGCCGCGGGGATGTGGACATTGATCAGCCGCGACTCACCCAGTACTAGTGACGCAACGGTGAACGTGTCGTGCACGGGAACGGGGTCGGGGTCGGGCGCCGACACTTGCGCGCCCGCCCGCGGCCCGAGCCCTGCGGCGAGAACTACAATGACAAGCGCTCTAACAGCTCCTCCTACTTCATGAGCACATAAATGACCGGGATCAACAGGAGCTTGACCAGCCAGTCACCCGCGTTAATGGCCGCGACCTTCCAATGCATGTTTTCCCAGATCGCCTGACCGAACAAGAGCATCACCGGGAACGTCACCCACAGGAAGAGCCCGGCGTGCACAGCACGGTACAGGCCACCCAGTTCAATACCCATGGCGAGGTGCATGACGAGATAGCTGATCACCAGACACCGCACCAGCTCGAGGCCCACCCGCCCCATCGGCATCTTGCCCGACATGGCGGTGGCCGGGTCGAGCCCGCGCAGGCGCATCCAGGGCTTGAGGAACATCAGGGGGCTGTACCAGAGCCACCCGGTGATGAAGATAGCGATGGCGGACACCACGACGGGCAGGAGTGGCGGGGAAGGCATCATCGGTCACGCTCCTCTGATGGGGGTTACCTCGCTTCCAGATACTCTCGCAGCGCCGACGCGTTGTTGAGGCGCGCCTCCTTCGAACTGAATAGCAGCGTCACGGTTCCTCGTCCGAGGTTGGCCCTCAGCTCCGCGACCCCCTCGGGGTTGGCATCGAGCTCCGCAAAATATCGACGCCGGAATTCCTTCCACTTGTCCGGATCGTGCCCATACCACTTCCGGAGCGCCGTGGAGGGCGCGACCGGCTTGGCCCAATAATCGACCTTGGCATGGGCTTTGGACAGCCCGCGAGCCCAGAGTCGGTCGATCAGGATCCGGCGCCCGTCCGTGGTCGCCGGCGGATCATACACGCGCTTGGTGCGGATCTTCACGTGGCGGCTTTCCCGGTCCGGCGCGGTCTGGCCACCAACTCACCCCCGCAATTGGGGCAGACCGCCTTCATCTGGGACACGCAGGCCGGACAGAACGTGCATTCGTAGGAACAGATGAAAGCTGGCCCGTCGGCGGTCAACGCCGCACCGCACCGTTCGCAGGTCGTCCGCATCTCGAGGGCCACAGGGGTCTCCGGCAGTCGGGTCACTTCCCCACGATGAGCAGGATCCCGGCCACCAGGGCGAGGATCGACATGAGTAGACTGAGCCCCGAGAAGTTCAGGTGGACCATCGAGATCAACCCGTTCAGGATCAGCCACGCGCCGAGCAGCAGGAAGGCGAGGTTTCTGGTGAGCTTCATTGTGCGCTCCTGGTGAGAGTGGCAACGAGGTTCTTACTCAATCTTTCGGCGAAGCCTTGAGCCCAGCGAGCGCGCCCATGATGATGAGACAGGCCGTGAGCACCGACCCCAGAATCCCGACCACGTTCGACAGGAACGCGATCATCACCACCGGTGCGGTGCTCGGGCTGAACGCATGCTGGCCGGTCACCCCCTGCAGAACGGTGCCGCCCATCAGGCCATACCCGGTCGCCAGCAGTGCGCGAAAGAGCGCCTTGGCTTCGGATTTCCCGAGCACCAGATAGGGCATCACGGACGATACGGCGAAGAGCAGGACGCCGATCAGGATCAGCGCCTCGTGCGCCGTGTGCCAATAGCGCTCGGTGTCGGCCTCGTTCACCGCCGGCAATCCGCACAACAGGCCGGCGAGCATCACGATGGCGCCGTGGAGAATGACCCGCAGCCGGACGGTGCGATCCACGAGGCCTCCCTACTCCGCCAGCGTGAGCCCGGCTGGGACCTCGCCGATTCCGGTCGAGTCCACCGCGGCCGCCTGGAGACACACGATGACGTTGTTGGTACCGCCGCGGGACAGGCAGCGGGTCCGCAGGAACGCTCTCTGGACGCGGATCTCGAGCCGGTATTCCCCCCGCGTGGACCAGGTCACGGTGTCTTCGAGCACCGCATCGGCCTGGCGCACGGCTTCCCTCCGGAAGCCGCGAATGTAGGCCCGGAACAGGTCTTCAGTCAGCCGCGAGAATTTCGTCGCTTGAATGATGACGTTGCCGCCGCCGGCACCGGTCAGGGCCCAGACCGCCATTTCGTTGTGACCCGCGAATGACGAATCCACCCGGCGTTGGAGCTCAGGCGACCTCGAGTACGCGCCCTGGGGGTTGGGCGCCGAGAAACCGAGGGTCGGATGGGTGATGGAGTCGGCGCTCACCACGAGGCCGGTGCGTTCGGCCGCGGTGAAGGGCTGAAGCTGGTCTCCGATACACCCGGCGGCCAGCAAGGCGAGGGCAACGAGGCAACTGGACGGCGGCCGAGCCATTGAGTCCCCCTCAGGTTCAAGGAAGCGCGAAACCGCCTCTAGGATAGCGTCGGGTGTTCGTCAGGGCCATTCGATCACCGTCCGAGTGGGAGCGGCAAACCGGTCGAGGTCATCCAGGATCTCGTTCACCGCGCGGGCGTCTGGGCGAACGCGGCGCTCTACCACGCGTTCGAGGACGAGTTGAACGGCCTTCACGATCAGGTCACGTGATCCGGCCCGGAATGACCGCGTCCTCGTCGTAACCGTAGACGGCGCAGAGCCGGTGATATCCGTCGGCGATGATCACCCGGCCGTGATCGGGATCCCGCACGAGGAGGATCGGAGAGAGCTTCTTCCCGGCTTCGATCTTGCGGCGGTCCTTCTCGACATGCGCGTTGGTGATGCCGAGAAGGGTGAGCCCGGAGGCGCGAAGGATGTCTTTGGCCTTGAAGACGGTACTCTTCGCCCGTCGCAGCTTACGGATCGTGCGCGCGACGTGGAGCGGAGGGTACATCAGGCTCAAATACGACCCCGCGGCGGCGAAGTCGTGGTCCTCCGGCTGGTCGAGCCACTGCACGGAGTCGGTCATTGGGTATGTCCAGGAGACGGTTGGGTCATCGATTCGCCCGGCTCATGGTGAACCGCCCCTGCGCGACGGTCCCTGATCCGGACTTCTGACGCCATCGGCCGAACACCGTATCCCGACGGACGACGCCGACGATCGAGAGGCCGCAGTTGAATCCCTGTCGCAGGTCAATGCGGACCGAGTCCTTCCGCATCGGCACGAGGCGAGCGGTGCCCCCGGTGCTGATACAGGGATCGGGGCGCGTGAGACCACCCATGGAGAGACTGTACGGGCCCTGGAGAATCCGCTTCCCCTGTTCCGTGGTCACTTCGAACGAAACGGTGGCGACCCCGTGCCGCGCCTGCTTCGCGGGAGTTACCTGTAAGGGGCGGAACTGGATGATCCAATCACCGGCGAGCCGAGTCAGATCCGCCGGCGGGCTCGCGGCCGCGAGGCTTACTCCAAGCCCCAGGAGCAGCGCGGGCAGGGGGCGCCTCACGCCGTACGCTTCGCAATCGAGACGTGTGTCGCCCGCTCGCCCGCGACCATCCCGGTGCACTCATAGCCAAGCGCGCGGAGATCGAGCCCGCCAAGGAGCGGCTCCCCTGCCCCCAGGACCACCGGGGGCACCGCGAGATGGAGGTCGTCGACCAGTCCGGCGGCGAGGTATTGCCGGATGGTGGCGGCGCCGCCTCCCAGCCGGACGTCCTTCCCGGCCGCGGCGCGTTTGGCTTGTTCGAGTGCCGACTGAATCCCGTCGGTGACGAAATGAAAGACGTTACCCCCTTCCATCTCCAGCGGCTTCCGGGAGTGATGCGTCAGGACGAAGACCGGAGTGTGATAGGGCGGATTCTCTCCCCACCAGCCCCGCCAGCTCTCGTCGGGCCAGGGTCCGCGCACGGGGCCGAACATGTTGCGACCCAGGATGGAGGCGCCGATATTTTGGAATCCCTTCAACGCAAAATCGTTGTCGACGCCCGATTCCCCGTCCGCCAACCCTTGCATTGCGCG
>DATBCM010000089.1:0-2696 GCA_036270455.1 Gemmatimonadales bacterium
CCGGCGACGCCGCCGTCCTCGACGACGTCACGCTGCACGTCGAGAAGGGCGAGTTCGTCTGGCTGACCGGCCCGAGCGGCGCGGGAAAGAGCACGCTGCTCCCTGCTCTTCTGCGCCGAGGACCCCTCCAGCGGGCAGATCCTGGTGGGCGGGCGCAACATCGGCCGGCTCTCCCAGGGCGGGATTCCGTACCTGCGCCGCAACATCGGCGTCGTCTTCCAGGACTTCAAGCTGCTCGACAACCGCACCGTGCTGGAGAACGTGGGCTACGCCCTGGAGGTGCTGGGGGCGTCCGACGCGGAGATCCGCGAGCGCAGCATGAAGCGGCTGACGCAGGTGGGGCTGCAGCACAAGGCGTCGTCGTTGCCGCGGCGGCTGTAGGGCGGCGAGCAGCAGCGGGTGGCCATCGCCCGCGCGCTGGTCAACGAGCCCACGGTGCTCCTGGCCGACGAGCCCACAGGCAATCTCGACGAGCGTGCCACCCGCGGCGTCTTCCAGCTCCTGCGGGACATCAATGCGTCGGGCACCGCGGTGGTCATGGCGACGCATGATCTGGACTTGGTGCGGCAGGCCCCCTACCGCGTCATCGAGCTGCAGGATGGCGCCCTGGTGTACGACTCCGCCGTGGACGAACCCCGCGGGGAGCAGGGAGGGGCCGCCACATGAACTTCGTGCTGCGGGAAGCGATGCTCACGTTCCGCCGGGCCCCGCTCCTCTCGGCCCTGTCGGTGACGACGATCGCCTTTTCGCTCTTCGTGGTCGGGCTCTTCGGCCTGGTGGCCGTCAACGTGCAGCGGGCGTTGAGCCAGGTGGCCGAGCGGGCGGAGGTCGTGGCGTACGTGCTGCCCGGAACGCCGCTCGAGACGATCACCCACGCCCTGAAGGACATCGAAGCCTTCCCCGAGGTGACGACCGCCGCCTACGTCTCGGAGGACTCGGCCCTCGCCCGGGCGCGCCGGGAGCTGGTGGAGCTCCAGGGTCCGCTCCGGGAGCTCGAGCGGAATCCGCTGCCCGCGTCCATCGAGGTCACCCTGAAGCCCGCTGCCCGCGACGCGGACCACGTGGGCGCCGTCGCGGACCGGGTCCGGGACTTCTCCTTCGTGGATGACGTGCGGTACGGCCGGGATTGGATCGAGAAGCTCGACAAGCTGCGGTCGGTCCTCGCGGCCGTCGGCCTGGCGGTGGGAATCGCCTTCGCCGCCGTGGCCGTGATCATCATCGGCGCCACGATCCGGATGACGGTGCTCCAACGGGGCCGGGAGATCTCGATCATGCGACTGGTGGGCGCCACGGACTGGTTCGTGCGCTTCCCCTTCCTGCTGCAGGGCATCATCAAGGGCGCCGCGGGCGGGCTCCTGGCCGTCGGCCTGTCGTACGCCGCCTATCTCTTGAGCAACCGCTGGCTGATGGTGCGCACCGAGTTCTTCAATCCCACCCAGGCCGCGGCCATCGTGCTCGGAGGGATGGTCATCGGGTTGTTCGGCAGCTGGGTCTCCGTCGGAAGGCAATTGCGGAAGGTATGAAAGCGGTTTTCCTCGACGTTGTTCTGGTTCTGGTTCTGGTCCTGGCCCTCGCCGCTCCCCTCTGCGCCCAAAGACCCGGGAATTTCGATCAGCAGATGCGCGAGAACCAGCAGCGGCTCGACTCCATCCGCCGCACCCGGAACGCGGCGGAGCAGGAGCTCGAGGCGCTGCGGACGAACGTGCACACGATCGAAGACGAGATCGCCAACCTCGAGCGCCAGAAAGAAACCACCAACCGGATCGTCAACGAGATCGACCGTCAGATCGGCGAGCTGGGCGGCCAGATCGGACAGACGACCGTCGATCTCATCCTGGCGCAGGACGCGCTCGCGGAGAAGCACGCGGTGCTGGAGCGGCGGATCGTCGACATCTACAAGCGCGGCCCGCTCTACGACTGGCAGGTCCTGCTCTCGTCCGAAAGCTTCGGAGACCTGCTCTCCCGCTATAAGTACCTCTACCTCGTGAGCCGGCAGGACCGGCTCCTGGCGAACGACATGCAGAAACTCCAGGACCGGGTCGCCCGGGACCGGAGTAATCTGCTCGGCGCGCGGGACGCGCTGGGCCGGCGCCGCACGGAGCGCGCCGACGAGCTGAACCGGTATTCCGACCTCGAGACCCGGCGGACGCAGGACCTGCGGGAAACCCGCCGGGGCATCCGGGCCGCGCAACAGCGCGTGACGAACAGTGAGAAGGAGGAGAGCCGGCTCACCGACGTGATCGCACGCCTCGAGCGCGCGCGACGGGAAGCGTTGGCCCGCGGCGCCGCGACCGCCCGCGCCACCATCACGGCCGCGAGCCTGGGCACCCTGCCCTGGCCGGTGGATGGAACCCTGCTCTATCGCTTCGGCCCGGCCCCCGGACCCGACAACACCGAGATCACGTGGCACGGCGTCGGCATCGGCTCAGCCGTGGGCGCGCCGGTGCGCGCGGTGGCAAGCGGCACGGTGGTGGATGTGGGGGAACGCGGGACCTACCTGACGACGGTGATTCTCCAGCACGGCGGGGGGTACTACACCATCTACGCCACGCTCTCCGATGCCACCGTCCACCTGGGCGACCCGGTCGTCGTCGGCCAGGTGATCGGCCACGTCGGGGGGGCGTCGACTGATCAGGGCTCCCACCTGCACTTCGAGATCCGCGGGCCCGACCAGATCGCTCTCGATCCCCTCAACT
>DATBCM010000090.1:0-7232 GCA_036270455.1 Gemmatimonadales bacterium
GAAGACGCCGAGCACCGCCTCCGGGTCTCCGGATCCCGAGAGGTTGAAGAGCCAGTACCGGAAGGCGCCGAGCTGGGCGAAGGAGTGGCTCGAGGCGCGCAGATCCTCGAAGTCCGGGAAGGAGTACTGGGTGCGGGCGCCGATCCTCGTCGGGCCGCCGGCGGTCACACTCACCAGGCGGTCCGCCTGCTGGTACGCGAGCGGCTCGAGGATCACGCCGTTTACCACGCTGAACATGGTCGTGATGGCGCCGATGCCGAGACCCAGGGTCAGGACGGCGACGATCGTGAATCCCGGTGACTTGAGAAGCGTGCGGGCGGCGTAGCGGAGATCCTGGAGCAGCGTTTCCATGCAGACTCCCCTGGTGAGGTGTCTGGTGTCGGGTGCCAGGTGTCAGGTCTTCAGTCCCTGACACTCGACACCTGACACCTCACACCTGTCTATTCCGCTCGCAGCGCGATCATCGGATCCACTCGCGTCGCCCGGTGGGCGGGCCACCAGGTTGCCGCGAGTGCGACCGCGGCGAGCAGGACCGCGGTGGATCCGAACGTCACAGCATCGGACGACGACACCTCGAACAACAACGACTTGAGCACCCAGGTCACGCCGAAGGCGGCCCCGATACCGAGGACGACACCAATCGCGACCCGACTGAGATTCTCCTGTACCAGAAGTCCCACCACCTGACCCGGCTGGGCGCCGAGCGCCAACCGGATCCCCAGCTCGCGCGTCCGCTGGGTCACGGCATAGGACGTCACGCCGTAGATCCCCACCATCGAGAGGGCGACCGCAAGCAAGGCGAAGAGGGTCAGGAGGGACGTATTGAAGCGCCGGGCCGCGGTGAGCCGGTCTCCCATTTCGGAGAGGCTCGCGATTTCACCGATCGGTTGCTCGGGATCGGCCTGGTGCACGGCATCTCGGATGGCGCTCGCCATCTGCAGGGGCTTGCCGTTGCTGGCCCGGAAAACCACCCACATCTGATCGAGCGATTTCTCTTGTGCCGCGGGCGTATAGATCTCGGGGCGAGGCGTGGCGTCCAACGCCGCCGAGCGGATGTCATCGATGGCGCCCACGACGGTGAGGACGGTAATCCCGCGTGGCCCTCCGGGGCGTCCGAGCGTGATCTGCTTGCCGATGGGATCTTGGTCGGGCCACAGGGCCTTCACCGTGGCGCGGTTCACGATCGCCACCGCCGGCGCACCGGCCCGGTCATCCGCCGTAAACGCCCGTCCGCGCCGGATCGGAATCCGGAACGCCGAGAAGTAGTCGGGAGACACGACGAACGAGCCGAGAACCATGAAGGGATCCGGATAGTCCGGCTTGATAGTGCGGGGGTCGAACGCGATCATGCGGAACGCGCCGGACCACGGCAGCGTGCCGGCGATGCTTGCCGACTGAATCCCCGGGCGTGAGGAGAGGGCCGTGAGCATCTGGTCGAAGAACTGCGCCTGCGCGGGGCCCGAGGCGTACCGGGTGGGCGTGAGGCGCACGCGCGCCGCGAGCAGATCGCTGGTGGCGAAGCCCGGATTCACGTTGCTGAGCCGGATGAAGCTCTTCACGAGGAGTCCGGCGCCCACCAGGAGTACCAGCGCCACCGCGATTTCCGCAATCACCAACCCACCCTGCAGGCGGCGGCGCCGGGAGCCGGTGGTGCCGGCTGAATCCTCCCGCAGGGTTTCTTCGATCTGCGGTGCCGAGGCGCGCCATGCCGGGATCAGTCCAAAGACCAGTCCCGTGACCAGGGCGAGGCCGAAGGTGAACACCAGGATTCGCCAATCCACGTTGATCCCGGCGCCGCCGGGGAGGGCTCGCGGCCAGATCGACACCAGCGCGCGGATGCCCCAGAGCGCCAGAAGGGCTCCGACGAGGGCGGCGGAGAGCGAGAGCAGGACGCTTTCCGTGAGCAGTTGGCGAACCAGACGGCCCCGCGCCGCGCCGAGGGCCTGGCGGAGCGCCATCTCCCGGCGGCGCGCCGTGGCCCGTGCCAGCAGGAGATTCGCCGCGTTCACGCAGGCGATCAGCAGGACCAGGGCCACCGCGCCGAAGAGAATGAAGAGGGGCCGGCGGGTGTCGCCGATCGCCACGTCATGAAGCGGCGTGGCGGCGAACGTGTTGGTGAGGAGGGCGGCCCGCTGGCCGCCATTCGGTGCCCCCGGAGGCGTGCCGGGGCCGTTGATTGAAATCCCGATCATCTGGCGCCGGCCGCCGCCACCCTGGCCTGAAGGGTTCGCGGAATCGGCCGCGTTGATCCGGGCGCTCAGGACATCGAGGGCGGCGACGGCCTGGGCGAACGTCGCCTTCGGACCCAGCCGCCCCACGGCCGTGAAGAAGTGATAGTCACGGTTCGTCTCGGCGCCCGGGTTCTGCTCCAGCGCATCCCCGACCGGCGTCCACACACGAATGTTGTCGTCAGGATACTGGAAGCCGGCCGGCATCACGCCAACCACCGTGTAACTCTTGCCGTCCAGCGCGATGGGCTTGCCGACGATCTTCGGATCGGATCCGAAGCTGGTCACCCACAACCCGTGGGAGATCAGGGCGACGGGAGCCCGCTCGTCGCTCGCCGAGAACAGGCGGCCGACTTGCGGTGTGACGCCGAGCACCGGGAACAGATCGGCCGAAACCGACGCCGCCTCGACCTCGAGCGGATCTCCGGCGCCGGTGAGGTTGTAGCGCTGCGAGGTGGATCCGCCGACTCTCGAGAACACGGTGGATCCGCCGACTCTCGAGAACACGGTGGTCAGCCCGCGCAGGTCGACCAGATCGGGATACGAGATTCCGAACTTGGCGTTCGCGATCCCACCTGAGGTATTGATCTGGACCAACCGGTCCCCGTCTGGGAAGGGCAGGGGCTTGAGCAGTACGGTGTCGACGGCGCTGAAGATCGCGGTGTTGGCGCCGATGCCGATCGCCAGGGTGAGAATGGCGACCGCGGCAAACCCCGGGGCCTTGGCGAGGGTTCGCACGGCATAGCGCAAATCCTGTAGCAGTGTGTCCATCGAGAGTCCTGGTTCGGGTTGCTGAATAGATGCTCAGCGACCGTCAAACGTCGTGTCAATCATTCAGCCCTCAGCGCTGTCATGGGATCCACTCTGGCCGCGCGACGGGCGGGGAGCCCGCTCGCCAGCACGACGCCGAACAGCACCACCGCGGCCCCGACCACGAACGACATGGCGTCGGTGGCCGTCAGCCCGAACAGGAACCTGGCCAGGACCCTCGACAGGGCGGCACTCACGAGCACCCCGACGGCAATCCCCACCAGTGACCGTTTGACGCCCTCACCGACGAAGAGACGCAGGACGTCCGTCGCGCGAGCGCCGAGGGACATGCGGATGCCGATTTCCCGGGTCCGGAGCGCCACCCCGTGGGCTGTCACGCCGTACACACCGACGAGCGTGAGGACCAGAGCCAAGAGACCGAATACGGCGAGCGCCGCGGCCGCCGCGCGTTGCTTGTCGGCACCGCCGCGGATCGAGGCTTCGAAGGTCGTCGGCTCGTAGAGGGGCAGGTCGGGGTCCAAGGCCTGCGCGGTCCGGCGCACCGCGGCGACCAGCGTCGCGGGGTCCGCTTCGGTCCGCACGACGAGGAACAGCGATCCGGCGGTTCGCTGGGCGAGCGGTACGTACGCCTGCCCCATCGGGCTCTCGACCAGGTTGGCGTACTTCCCGGTACTGGTGACTCCGACGACCTGCCGGAGCTCACCACCTGCGAGCTTGACCTGTTTTCCCAGAGGCGACTCGCCGGGCCAGAGCTGGTTCGCGAGCCGCTCGTTGATCACGATGACCGGCGCGGAGGCGGCATCGTCCCGGTCGGTGAACCCATGTCCCACAACCAGCGGTACGCCCATCGTAGAGAAGAAATCGGGAGAAACGCTCGACACGAATGCCGACACGCCGTCCTCGTCCCCATGGCCCTGGGCGATGAGCGCACTGCCTTCGAAGTGACGCCCGAAGGGAACCGCGGTCGCCAGCGCCGTGGCGCGGACGCCCGGCACCGCTGCGACGGTCCGGAGCACGTCCCTTCGGAAGACCGACTGCCTGGCGGCGTCGTACCGCTGACGCTCGAGATCGAATGATAGATAGAGGCCGTGCCGGGCGGTGAATCCGGGATCGGAGTTCACCGCTTTGGTGAGGCTCCTCGTGAACAGCCCCGCGGTGACGATCAGCACCAGTGCCACCGACACCTGCGCGATCACCAGCAGGTCGCGCAAGCGATGACGCTCCCGCCCGACGCCGATACTCACCGTCTCACTCTTCAAGGCCGGTGTCAGCTCCGGGCTCGTGGCCGAGAACGCCGGGGCCAATCCGAAGAAAACGCCCGCCACGAACGCCACCCCGGAGGTGGCAATCAGCACGGGCACGTCGGGCGTGAAGGCCGCGACTATCCCCGCCGGAATGTCGCCCATACGGGCAATCGCAGAGGTCAAGAGGACCGAGAGCAGGACGCCGACGCCCGCGGCCGCGAGAGACAGGATCACGCTCTCCGTCAGCAGCTGTCGAACCAGGCGGGCGCGGGAAGCGCCAAGGGCCCGGCGCACCGCCAGCTCTTTGCGTCGGGCGAGGGACCGCGACAGCAGGATGTTCGCCGCATTGGCGCAGGCGACGACCAATACCAGCAGCGGCACCAGCATCAGGAGCGACAGGACCGGCAGCGCCTGGCTGCGGTTCGAGGGATCGACTCCCCCCTCGAGCGGCGCGGCGTTGAGCGAGGACGCATCCCGCGGATCTGTCGACGCCGGGCGCAGGGAAGACCCGATCGCCGCCAGCTCCGCGTTGGCACTGGCGAGCGTCGCCCCGGGCGCGAGCCGCGCGGCGGTGCGGATCCAGCCGCTCGAGTTGCGATCCGTGAACAGCCCACGCGCGTCCGGAGTCGCCTCCGCCTCTACCAGGGCGCCCAGCGGCAGCCACACGGCGAGCGGCGCGTCATCATTGATCTCGATGCCCTCAAAATCCGGAGGCGCCACCCCCACGATGGTGAACGGCAGCCCGTTGATCGTGACCGGCTTCCCGAGGATGCCGGGATCGGCGCCGAACCGCCGGTGCAGAAACAATCGGAGAGCACCGCGACGCGGTGCGAACCGTCCGGGTCGTCTTCCTCAGGCCGGAACGCCCGGCCCAGCGAGGGTTCCCGCCCCAGGAGGGTGAAGTAGTTCGCGCTGATCACATCGCCACGGATCCGTTCCGGTACGCCGCCGCCGAGGGAGAGCCAGGAATGGGAGTAGGCGAGCATCCCGGAGACCTGCTTGGCACGGGCGCGAACGTCGAAGTAGTCCGGAAGCGAAAGCCCGCGCGGCCGCCGGGAGGGACCGTGAGTGGCTGAAACCCAGACCAGGCGGTCGGGCTGGGCCGCCGGCGCCCGCCGGAAGAGCACGGCGTTGAGGACGCTGAACATGGCGGTGTTGGCGCCGATGCCCAGGGCGAGCGTGAGGACCACCGCCACGGTGAACCCCGGACGGGCGCGCAGCTGACGCAGCCCGAATCGGATGTCCTGCACGATCGCGTCCATCACTCAGCCCTCAGCGCCACGATCGGATCGGTCCGGGTCGCGCGCCGTGCGGGCAGGTACGTTGCGAGGAGCGCGACCGCCAGGAGCACCAGCGGGATGGCGACGAACGTGAACGGATCGGTCGCGCCGATGCCGAAGAGCATGCTGTTCATCACCCGGGTGAGCAGGAAGGCGGCGGCGAGGCCCACCACGACGCCGACGAGCGCGAGGTTCACACCCTGACGCAGCACCAGGCCCAGTACGTCATTGGTGCCGGCGCCCAGCGCCAGCCGCACGCCCAGCTCTCGCGAGCGTTGAGTGACGGTGTAGCTCATCACGCCGTAGAGCCCGACCGACGCGAGCACCAGCGCCAGCAGCGCGAAGCCGCCGAGCAGGAGCATGGCAAAGCGGCGGGACCCGAGCGACGAATCGATCAGCGTTTCCATGCTGGTGGGAGCCGCGAGCGGCAGCTCCGGATCCACCGACGCCACCGCGCGCCGAATCGTCGCCGCCTCGGCCAACGGGTCGCCGACGGTCCGCACCGCGAATCCCATGAAGGCTCTGGGGTTATCCGCCAGCGGCAGATACAGCTGGACGCGCTTCTGCGCGTCGAGCCCCTCGTGGGCGAGATGCCCCACCACCCCCACGACCGTGATCCACTGGATGTCGGGGCCGGTGAGCGACGAGAACGTCACCCGTTTGCCGATGGGGTCGGTGTGCGGCCAGTAGCGATTGACCATCTCCTGGTCGACGATGCAGACCGCGGGCCCGCCCATCCGGTCGGCGTCGGTGAACTGCCGGCCGGCCATGAGAGGCGCTTTTACGGTCGCGAAGTACTCCGGGGTCACGGCCCGGATGTCCCCCCAGGGACCCGGAGCGTTCGCGGGCACCTGATACCCCTCGATACTGAAGCTTCCGGTCGAGAAGTTTCCGGCGAAGGGGATGTTGGACGACCCGCCCGCGCTCACGACGCCCGGCGCGGACGCGATGGCGGCGGTGAGCCGAGTGAACGTCTCGACGCGCACCGTGTCGTTGGGGTACTTCGCGACCGGGAGCGACAGGTTGAACGTCAGCAGGTGATCCGGCTTGAAACCTGGATCCACGCCGACCACCTCTGCGAAGCTTCGAATCAGGAGTCCAGCGCCGACCAGCAGCGTGAGTGCCAACGCCACGGTGGAGACCACGAGTCCGCGGCGCATGGCGAGGCTCCCCCGCTGGCTCACCGCGCCACGCCCTCCTTCCTTCAGAGACTCATGCAGATCCGTCCGCGCCATCTGCACTGCCGGCGCGAGGCCGAACAGGAATCCCGTGGCCACGGACACCAGCAGGGCGAACCCGAGCACCGGCAGGCTGATCGAGATGTGCGCGGTGGCGGGCAGGTTGCCGTTGTTGAGCGCGAGCAGGGCCGGCACGCCCCAGATGGCGAGCAGGATCCCCAACCCACCACCCACGAACGCGAGGACCAGGCTCTCGGTCAGGAGCAGCCGGATCAGCCGCCGGGGTGACGCGCCGATGGCGACGCGCACCGCCACGTCGCGCGCGCGGGCGGCGGTCCGGGCCAACTGAAGATTGGCGACGTTCGCGCAGGCGATCAGCAGCACCACCGTGACGGCGCCGAGGAGGAGCAGGAGGCTGGTGCGGAGCGTCTGGGCACTGGCCACGGAAAGCGACGTGACTTTGAGGTCCCAGTCGGGGGCATAGTTCGCCGGGTACTGGGTCCGGAGCTGAACGGCCAGGGCGTGCATGTC
>DATBCM010000091.1:0-1868 GCA_036270455.1 Gemmatimonadales bacterium
TGATAGAACCCCTGTCCGTAGCTCCAGACCCCGCGCCGCCCGTCGGAAAGATCGTCGTACTCCAGATTCAGCGCGGTCCGCCGGGACAGGAACGCGGCGTTCTGGTACAGGAATGACAGGTTGTTCCGGTCCGGATTGTGATGCAGGGCCACGGACAGGGCGGTCGCCGTGCCGAGAAGATTCCGCTCCGTCGCCGACATGAGCCAGCTCACCGACCCCGCGGTGGTGGAGTAGCCCAGGTTCAGGGACGTACTCCATCCGTCCCCGGTGGTGACGCGCAGGGCGAGCTTATCCCCGACCCGGAGCGTATCGAACTTGACGTCCCGGAAGACGCCCAGGTCCCGCAGCAACCGCTCGCTCTCCACCACCTGGGCCGAGTCGTAGCGCATGCCGGCCTCCAGCAGGATGGTGCGGCGGATGACGTTGGCGCGGGTGGTCCGGTGCAGTGCGTTCACCAGTCCGGCGATGAACCCGGGCGCCTGATCCGTGGTCGCGAAGATGTTGTGATTGACCACGATGACGGTGTCGATCACCGGCGCCGACGCGCCATCGTCCCGCGGCGCCTGGGCGAACAGGCGGGCGGGAGCCCAGGTGAGCAGCAGGATGGCGCCGGCGGTAGCGAGCCTCACTTCACTCCTTCGATGCGCTGCTTCAGTCGGTACGTCTCATGCACCCTGGGATCGTCCCAGGCGGTGAAAAACAGGGTCACGTCGACATGCCCCGTGATCTGCGCGATGCCCAGCCGTTCCAGCTCATAGGTCCCCCGCACCGAGTCGGGTCGCAGGGGGTGGCACAGGCAGGCCACAGTGCCGGCGGCCGGAATCTCGGCATGGGGACCCCCGACGGCGTACGGTTTCCCCAGGGACAGCCTGCGCGTATCCCCGAAGTCCAGGCCGAGGCTCAGCTCGTAATTCGATGCGTCAGCCGGATTCCCGAATTCGAATTTCGTAAGCAGCACATCGTGCCGGGCCCTTACCTCGTCGGTGTCGACCCGCAGGCGAACGATGGTCAGGCGGGGATCGGATTCCGTCACCAGCCGGCCGGCGCTGGTCCAGAGGGTCTGGTTTTGCTCGCCCTGCGTATCCCCAGGCCGGGGAAGCAACTCGCAGCCTCCGACGACTAAAACCGCCGCGAGGGCTGAAGCGATGCAGCGGAGACCGGACATGGTGGAGAGGAAACTAGTAGCGGCCGAGGTACCTCTGTAGTTCCCAGTCCGAGACCGTCCCGATGTACTCCTCCCACTCTTCCCGTTTGGCCTCGAGGAACCGTTCGTAGATGTGCTCCCCCAGGGCAGCCCGGATCACCTCGTCCTTTTCCAAACACTCCAGGGCCTCGTGGAGATCCCGGGGCAACTCGTCGATGCGGTATTTGCGCCGCTCCCGGTGGCTCATCTCGAAGATGTTCTTGTTGACGGGGTCGGGGGGCGTGAGCTTCCGCTCTACGCCGTCGAGTCCCGCCGCCAGCTGCACCGCCAGCGCGAGGTAGGGATTGGCGGAGGGGTCGGGCATCCGGAGCTCGCACCGGGTGCCGGTGCCGCGGCGGTCGGGGATCCGGATCAGCGGCGACCGGTTGCGCATGGACCAGGCGACGTTGACCGGCGCCTCGTATCCCGGGACCAGTCGCTTGTAGCTGTTGACCAGGGGGTTGGTGATGGAGCAGAACCCCCGCGCGTGGTCGAGCAGGCCCGCGATGTAGGCGAGCGCCACCGGCGAGAGCTCCCACTGCGCCCTGGCATCATGGAACGCGTTCTTCCCGCCGGCGAAGAGCGACTGGTGGGTGTGCATCCCCGAGCCATTCTGACCGACGATCGGCTTGGGCATGAAGGTGGCGAGGAACCCGTGCCGGTAGGCGACGTTGCGGACGATGAA
>DATBCM010000092.1:0-7730 GCA_036270455.1 Gemmatimonadales bacterium
TCGCCACCCTCGAGCGGTTGAAGCAGCGTCTGCCGGACATCCCGGTCGTGATGATGAGCGGAAAGGCATCCCTGGCGGACGCCGTCAGGGCCACCAAGCTCGGCGCCTTCCAGTTTCTCGAGAAACCCCTGACGCCCGAAGGCGTGCTGGTCGCGGTTCGCGGGGCTCTCGAGCTGGCGCGCACCCTGGCCGAGAACCGGCGCCTGCGGGAGGCCTTGGGGCAGAGCGATCCGCTGGTGGGGTCGTCACCCGCCATGGAGGAGCTGCGGAGCCT
This sequence comes from Gemmatimonadales bacterium, assembly GCA_036270455.1. Lineage (GTDB taxonomy): Bacteria > Gemmatimonadota > Gemmatimonadetes > Gemmatimonadales > GWC2-71-9 > 40CM-2-70-7. The sequence continues at coordinate 275 of DATBCM010000092.1, forward strand.
CATCGCGCGCATCGCGCCGACGGAGGCGCGGGTCCTCGTCACCGGCGAGTCCGGCACCGGCAAGGAGCTCGTCGCCTCGGCCATTCACCGCCAGAGCGGACGGTCCACCCGGCCGTTCGTCACCGTCAACAGTGCCGCGCTTCCCAAAGACCTGGTGGAGTCCGAGATGTTCGGCCACGAGCGGGGCGCCTTCACCGGCGCCACCGAGCGGCGGCTCGGACGCTTCGAGCTGGCGGATGGCGGCACGCTGTTTCTGGATGAAGTTGGCGACCTCGGAGGCGAAGCGCAGGCCAAACTGCTGCGCGTACTCGAGACCGGCGTCATCGAGCGGATCGGCGGCGAAAAGCCGATCACGGTGAACGTCCGCGTCATCGCGGCCACCAACAAGGACCTCACCCGGGCGATGCGGGACGGTCTTTTCCGGGACGACCTGCTCTTCCGTCTCAACGTGATTCCCGTGCACATCCCCCCTCTCCGCGAGCGCGCCGGAGACATCCCGGCCCTGGTGTCGCACTTCGCTCAACGCCAGGCCGCCCGCCTGGGCCGGGTCGTGAAGCTCGACTCGGGCGCCGTCCAGCTGCTCGCGACGTACCCCTGGCCCGGCAACGTCAGCGAGCTCGCGAATTCCGTGGAGCGTCTCGCGATCCTCTCCGGCGCCGGGATCACGGCCGAGGACGTCACCCGGGTCCTTCCCCGCGACGGGATCGCGGCGGCCACGGCGGCCACGGCCGGGTGGGAGGATGTGGCCCTCACGGACGCCCTGGACCGGTACGAACAGTCCCTGATCACCCGGGCGCTCTCGGCGGCCCGGGGCAATGTCGCCGACGCGGCCCGGCGGCTGTCCACCGATCGAGCCAATCTGTACCGCCGCATGCGGCGCCTCGGCATCGAGCCGCCGCGCGAGCGAGATGGGATGACGCCATGAAGACCCTGCTGTTGGCCCTCGCGCTGGCCGTGCCCGTGGGCGTTACGGCCCAGGACACCGCCATCGTGATCAGCCCCGAGACCAACGGGGTGCACCTCACCCCGCCCGAGCTGCCCCGACAGGTGGCGGACTCCGCCATCGCGTTCTTCAACGCTTCCCGGACCAGCCGCCTGGTGGGCCGAACGGAGATTCCGGCGGGCGCGGTCTGGCAGGGGGACGTCGCGGTCCGGAATGGCCCGGTGATCCTCGCCGGCCGGATCGAAGGCTCCCTGCTCGTGATCAACGGCGACTTGGTGCTCAGGTCGGGAGCCGTCGTGACCGGCTCCGTGCTGGTGGTGGGAGGCGAGCTCTCGGGGTCGGACAGCTCCCGGGTGGAAGGGAAGGCGCGCGTCTACTACGAAGTGCTCGGATTCCGCGTGAAGGGTGATTCGCTCCAGTACTCGCCGAATCTCCGACGGCGGTACGGACAGTTCGCCGCCGAATATGTCTTCAACACACCGGAGACCCGCTCGGCCCTGACCATCGCCACGGGGGGCACCTACGACCGTGTCGAAGGCCTTCCGCTCGTCCTCGGTCCCGTCTTCGATTGGCAGGTGGACCCGCGCGATCACCTGCGCGTCGACGCACTCGGCGTGTTCCGCACTGCCGGCGATCTCACCGGCGCGCGCTCGGACCTGGGGTACCGGTTGCGGGCGGAAATCCGGGCCGGGCGCTATCGCCCGGTGAGCGTCGCGTTCAGCGCGTTCAACGTGATCTCGCCTGTGGAAGACTGGAGCCTCTCCGGTTCCGAAGTCGGATGGGCCTCGTTCCTCTTCCGCCGGGACTACCACGACTACTACGCGAACCAGGGAGTGACGGTCAGGGTCTCCGCCCAGCCGGAACGCCAGGTCACGGCGGACTTCGAGTGGCGGAAAGAATCGCAGCGAAGCATCGCTTCACTCGATCCGTTTTCGCTGTTCCGCAACGAAGAAGTGTGGCGCCCCAACCCGCCGATCGACGGCGGCCACTATCACACCTTCGGACTGGGCCTCACCCTCGACACGCGCAACGACCCGGACGAGCCGACCACGGGGTGGTGGGCACGACTCCGGGTGGAGCGCTCGACGTCCCCCGACGTCGCGCCGCAGACGGGTGTCCCCGCGTTCGTGCGGCCCACGATTCCGACCGATGGGTCGTACGAGTTCTCCCGCTTCTTCTTCGAGGCGCGGAGCTACCAGCGGATCGGGGGCTTCGGCCGGGCGAACCTGCGCATGCTCTTGGGAGGATGGTTGGGCGGCGATCCCCTGCCCCTCCAGGACCGCTTGAGTCTCGGCGGTCCCGACCCGATGGCCGGCTACCCGTTCCGCTACTCCGCGTGCAACAAGGAGATCGTGGATCCGGCGTTCGGCACGAGCCAGCCCGCGGCGTGTGACCGCATCCTGCTCTTCCAGGGGGAGTACCGCGGCCACATCAATCTGAGATGGGCGTACAACCCCGGAGAGGATCAGCAGCAGTCTGGATTGTTGTACCGCCTGGAGGGCCCCGATCTGGTGGTGTTCGGGGACGCCGGCCAGGCCTGGCTGGTCGGGAACGGCCCGGGCCGCATTCCCTCCGACCGGATCCCCACCATCGGGAGCTGGATCGCCGACCTGGGGCTGGGGATCGACTGGGGTGGTGTGGGTCTCTATGCCGCGAAGGCGGTGACCCTCGGGCAACCGGTGCGGCTCACCCTCAGACTCCGTCACCGCTTCTAGTGCGCAGTCCCTCCCTGTTGGGCGGGCTGCTGGCGATCGGTCTCTGGGCGGGAGTCGCCCAGGCGCAGACCGACCATCCGACGCTGTCCGTCACGCTGCCCGATTCCGTGACGCCCCGCGTCCAGGCCGTCGCCCTGCTCTCGGATCCAAGGTTCCCCGATCTCCTGAAATCGGGGTTCCCGCTGCGGCTGCATTTCCGTATCGAGCTCTGGCACGCGCGGTCCAGCTGGTTCGACCAGTTCGTCAGCGACGCTTCTTGGGACGCGGTGGTGCGGCACGACCCCCTGGCGGACGATTTCGTGCTCTACCGGTCGACGGGTGAAGTGAAGCGGTTCCCCAGCCCCGAGCTGCTCGAAGTCGCGCTCGAGCGGCCATTTACCGTCAAGCTCGTGCCCCGTTCAGACGGCCGGTACTACTACATCTGCCGCCTCGAGATCACCACACTCTCGGACAGCGATCTGGACGAGCTGACGCGGTGGCTGAAGGGAGAAGTGGGGCCGGCGGTCTCGGGGGAAGGGAGCCTGGGAGACGCGCTCGCGCGGGGGGCACAGCGCGCCCTGGTGCGTATCGCCGGCCTGCCGAGATTGACGTTGGAAGCGCGCTCGACGGTGATCGAACGCGCGCGATAGGCTACGAGCGAGTCGTTCCGAACTGCGCGTCGATGGCCTTCCGGATCTGATCGAGCGAATTCCCCGCCGCCGCCATTCTTCCCGCCAACATCGCCTCCCCCATGCAGATATCGCACTGAGCGGCGTGGTCCCCCGTGAAGCAGGTCAGCAGGGACCGGTGCTGCATGTGCTTGGAGCAATCGCAGTGACAGTAGAGCCCGTCCAGGACCTGGGGGATCTGCCGGGCCACGGCATACGCCTCCGCGGCGCCGGGCGTGTGCATGACCATCGCCTGAGGCACGACCGAGTCGGCCGTGATGCCGGGCCGGGGAGCCGGGTGAATCGACGCCGTGCCCCTGCGGGGAATCGCGACCAGTAGGACGAGGGCGAGGATCGCCGCGCCAGCGACGATCCAGGGGAGACGCTTGGCGCTCAGAGGCGTTCGAGCGTGCGCAGCACATCCGACCCGTAGAAGAGCCGGATGTACTTGGTCTGAATGGCCGTCAGGCGGCGCACCGCCCACGACAGGTGTACGAAATGCGGCTCGACGGGCGCTCGCAGGGGATGCATTCCCACCTCTTCGGGCAGGAGATTGCCCTTCCGCGTGTTACAGGACGAACACGCCGTGACCACGTTGGTCCACGCGTTCGAGCCGCCCCGGGAGAGGGGCACCAGGTGATCCCGGGTGAGGCACTCGCGGTCCCGCAGATCCCGCTGAGTGCGGCCGCAGAACTGGCAGCGGTACTCGTCGCGGGCAAACAGGAAGGTGTTGGTGACCTGGCGGCGGAACCGGCGCGGCACGTGCACGAACTTCACCAGGCGGATGACCGCGGGGCGCGGCAGGCGCAGGCGCTCGGAGCGGATCACGGCATCGTGGTCCGCTTCGACGATCTCGGCTTTCCCGTCGATCACCAGGCGCAACGCTCGTCGCACCGGCACCATGGTGAGGGGCTCGAACGACGCGTTCAGTGCCAAGCAGCGCAAGCAGGCTCCCCCGTCAAAAAATTGCCACCTCAACACACCAACACTGGGGTGGCAACGGTATGCTACACGACAAGTTACGTGCGAGCAAGGCGGGGGGGCCTAAGTGGTGGGAACGAACCCCTTCCGAAGTTCGTCGATTTGGGCATCGACCGACGCCCGGGAAGCTCCGCCCGGCGTGGAACGCCGCTCGACCGAGTCCTCCCAGGTCCCGAGCCGCGCCAGGGCGCCCGGAAGCTCCGGATGGATGTCGCGCGCCGTTGCCTGCGACACCCGGTCGATGGCCACGCCGGCCTTCTCCGCTTCCCGCACCAGCCGCCCGACGATGCCGTGACTTTCGCGGAACGGAATCCCCGCTTCGACCAGGAGGTCGGCCAGGTCGGTGGCCCGGAGTGAGGCATCGAGCGCCCCGGCCATGCGACCGGCGTCGACCTGCAGCGTGCCGAGGGCGCCGGAGAGCGCGGGGAGAACGGCGGTGAGGGTGTCGAAGCCGTCGAACAGGAGGGCTTTGTCTTCCTGGAGGTCCTTCTGATAGCCCGCGGGAATGCCTTTGAGCGTCGAGAGCAGCGCCATCAAGTCGCCCTGAAGCCGGGCCGCCTTGGCGCGGGTGAGCTCGAACACGTCGGGATTCCGCTTCTGCGGCATCAAGCTCGATCCGGTGCTGAACGCATCCGAGAGCTTCACGAAGCCGAACTCGGAGGACGCGTACAGGATGATCTCGGCGGCGAGGCGGGAGAGGTGCACGCCGATGAGCGAAATGGCGAAGAGCGCCTCGGCCACGAAATCGCGGTCACCGGTGGCGTCCAGCGCATTCGCCGAAATCGTGCGGAAACCGAGCGCCTCCTTGAGCAACACGCGGTCCACCGGAAATCCGGAGCCGGCCAGCGCGCCGGAGCCCAGCGGCAGCTCGGCCACGCGGCGCCGGGCGTCGGCCAGGCGCTGCCGGTCACGCACCAGGGGCCAGGCGTGCGCGAGCAGGACGTAGGCCCACCGCAGGGGCTGGGCGCGCTGTCCGTGGGTGTATCCGGGCATCAGCTCGCCGACACCTTCGGCGGCTCGCGCCACGATGGTGCGGCCCAGGACGATGAGGTCGGCGTCGAGCTGGTCGATGGCGTCGAGGGTCCAGAGACGCAGGTCGGTGGCGACCTGGTCATTGCGGGAGCGGCCGGTGTGGAGCTTGCCCGCGACGGCACCCACTTCTTCGTAGAGCAGGCGCTCGACCAGGGTATGGACGTCCTCGTCGGGCGCGCCCACGGCGGCGCCGTCCGCCAGGCGTTCCGCGACGCGATCGAGCCCCTCGAGCAGCTGTATCTCCTCGACCGCCGAGAGCACTCCGACGCGGCCGAGGGCGTGAACCCAGGCCTTGCTGGCCGCGACGTCCTGGGGCCAGAGGCGGTGGTCCACAGGGAGGGAGCGGTTGAGGGCGTCCAGCGCCTCGGCAGGTCCTAACGCGAAGCGCCCGCCCCACATCTGGTGGGCGGGGCTGGGCGCCTCCTGTGGTGCCTTACCTTCCGCCATCAGTCGGCCGCGGCTCCGATTTCCCGCTGCCGCTGGGACTCGAGGCCGGCGGAAATCCTGGTCGCCAGACCGTACAGGTGGATGAAGCCCTCGGCGTCCTTCTGATTGTAGACGTTGTCCTTGCCGAAGGTGGCGTACGACGGCTGGTAGAGCGCGTAGGGGCTCTCGCGGCCGGCCACGGTGATGCCGCCCTTGAAGAGCTTGAGCCGGACAGTGCCGGTGACCCGCTGCTGGGTGCTGTTGACCGCGGCGTCGAGCGCCTCGCGCTCCGGGGTCCACCACCGGCCGTCATATACCAGGTCCGCGTAGTGCAGGGCCAGCTCGTCCTTCATCTTCAGGGTCCGGCGGTCGAGCACCAGCTGCTCCAGCTCGCGATGCGCGGCGTAGAGGAGGGAGCCACCCGGCGTCTCGTAGACGCCGCGCGACTTCATGCCCACCAGCCGGTCTTCCACCACATCGGCACGGCCGATGCCATGCTCGCCGGCGATCTCGTTCAGGACTTCGAGGAGCTGGACGGGGGCCAGGGCCTCACCGTCCACCGTCACGGGAAGCCCCGCGTCGAACCCGATCTGGACCATCTGCGGCCGGTCGGGCGCCGTCAGTGGGTCCCTCGTCATCACGAAGATGTGCTCGGGTGCCTCGAGGGACGGGTCTTCGAGAATCCCGCCTTCGTGCGAACAGTGCCAGAGATTGCGGTCGGTGGAGTACGGCTTCTCGAGCGTCGCCTGGATCGGAATGTTGTTCGCCTTCACGTACGCGATCAGCTCTTCACGGCCCTGAAAGGTCCACTCCCGCCAGGGCGCGATGACCTTGAGGTCGGGAGCCAGCGCAGCGTAGGTCAGCTCGAAGCGGACCTGATCGTTCCCCTTGCCGGTGCAGCCGTGCGCCAGCGCCTGGGCACCCGCGCGCCGGGCTGCGGCCACCTGATGCGCCGCCGTGATGGGCCGCGCCATGGAGGTGCCGAGGAGGTAGGTGCGCGCGTAGATCGCGCCGGCTTTGAGCGTGGGGAAGACGAAGTCTTTGACGAACGGCTCACGCAGGTCTTCGATGACGCAGTCCACCGCGCCCGAGCGCTTGGCCTTCTCCACCAGCCCGTGCAGCTCGCCCCCGCCCTGCCCCACGTCCGCGGCGAAGCACAGCACGCGGGCGCCATAGGTGTCACGGAGCCAGGGGAGAATGGCGGACGTATCGAGGCCGCCGGAATACGCGAGGACGACGAGAGGACCCATCAGGACGCCACCCGAGTTGGAGGTTTATGCATCGCGATGCATAAACATACAGGGGGGGCGGTCGGGCGCAAGGCCGGCCCTGGCCCGCTACGGCAGTCCGGCGAGCTCCTGCACGCGGGTCTGGATGGCGCGCCGGGCGCGCTCACTCTTCGTGATCACGAGGATGGCGTCGTCCCCCGCGATGGTGCCGATGATCTCGGTCCAGCCGGAGCCATCGACGGCGACGGCCAGAGGCTGCGCGGCGCCGGTAGCGGTCTTCAGCACGAGCAGTGGCCCGACTCCGTCGACGGAGACGAGCATGGTGGGGAGCAGCTGCTCCAGATGCGGACGCGGCGCGCCGCCGACTTCATCCGGGGGCGAGTAGTAGGATGCGCCGTCGGGCGCCGACACCTTGGCGAGCCCCAGCTCCCGGATGTCCCGGGACAGCGTCGCCTGCGTGACATCGAACCCCTCCGCGGACAG
>DATBCM010000093.1:0-5464 GCA_036270455.1 Gemmatimonadales bacterium
CGAGCTTACGCCGGCCGCGGTGCAGGGACTCGGCATGCTGGCGGACGCCGGGATTCCCCTGGGATGCCAGACGGTGCTGCTGAAGGGCGTAAATGACGACCCGGCGGTGATGAAGAAGCTGATGCAGAAGCTGCTCGCTGCGCGAGTGCGGCCCTACTACATCTACATGTGCGACCAGGTGGCGGGCGCCGAGCACTTCCGGACCACGGTCGAGAAGGGTCTGGAGATCGTGAAGGCCCTGCGCGGCTGGACGTCGGGGCTCGCGGTCCCGCACTTCGTGATCGACGCCCCTGGAGGGGGCGGGAAGATTCCGCTCCTGCCTGAGTACGTCGTGAAGATCACCGACAAGGAAGTGGTGCTGAGGAACTACACGGGCAAGCGGTTCAAGTACAAACAGCCCTACGTTCCGGAGCCCCTTCCGGAGCTGGAGCCGATTCTGGTCGGGTAAGAGCTGGGCGTGGGAAGTGCGAAGCGGGAAGTGTAGGGCGGCCCCTCACGCTTCCCGCCTTCGGTTACGGCTTCGTTGGCCCAACGGTCCTTGTTTCGGTCGGCCCCGTGCCGACGACCTGAAGCACGACCTCGGCATTTCCGGTCCACGCGTAGTGGACCATGCGCGCGGGCTCCGTCCACATGCTGCCCACCGGTATCGCGCGCATTTTGGTCGTGTCCCCCGATTCACCCAGCGCGAAGTACATCGTGCCCGAGAGCACCTGGACGATCCTGTTGTCCAGGTGGTAGTGCGGCTGGATGTGGAGCCCGGCCGGGAAGCGGACGCGAAGCACGTACGGTCCGGGGCGGCTCGGATCACCCAGAAGAGTCGCCTGCTCACCACCGGCATAGTACGGCGTCCAATGCAGCTGATCGGGAGTGACGACGACATGATCGGTCGGTGGGGTCTGGGCTTTGAGGCTGACCGCGGTCGCGGAGCTGACCAACAACACTGAACCGAGGATCACAGCACACCGCATGGAACCTCCATGACCTGGTTGAACTGGGAGCCTTACCCTAGATAGTCCCGAGAGACCCGGGTGGCACCGGGCGCTCGTCGCGCAGTAGCGAGGCCGCGCGCCAGGCCATGATGGCATAGACCAAGGCGCTCAAGGGGAGGCCAAATCGCAAATGGAAGACCCCGATGAACGCGTCGCAACCTTGGAGAAGGGCAATTGCCCACCCGCCAATGATCGCGAACCACACGAGGTCACGATCCCGCACCAGCAGCGCGACGCAGCCCATGGCGAAGGCCAGCTCTGCCCCCATGTGAATCACCGCCCACCAAAGCGGGGCCTCCAACGGACCGAGATGACCGAAGCCCACGGTCACGACCAGCGGATTGTATTCGACCGTCCCTTGGGAGAGATCGATAATCACTCGGGCACCGCACGCCATCAGGTAGATCCACGCGAGAACGGTTAGCCACGTGGGGGGCCGCAACCGGGGCGCTGTTGCATCCGGCGTCACTGGGTCACCGCCTCGCGTGTCCCCTCGACGGTCCGTTTGACGTGCTCGAGCACGCGCCGATGAATGGCCTCAATCACCCGATTGGCGATTCGATCCCAATAGACCTGCGGATACATCTCGTTCCGGTACCAGGTGTGCCCCTCCAGGCGGGTTCGGCCCCCCGGGAGCGGGATGAGATCGAACTCCCCGCGAGTGGCCCGGAAATACCCGTCCAGATGCTGCGCATACACCCGGCGGTAGGGACTCATCTCCCGCATCGGTGGCGGGTTCTTGGTGACCGAGAACCCCAACACCCGACCCGGCTCCCAACGGGTAATCGGCTCGACGAACGCTCCGGTTGTGAATTCGCAATAGCGGATCGCCCCGACCCCTGACCCTTCAAGATGGGCCCGGAGGGGGGCCGCCACGCCGGCTCGGAAAATCCATTCCGAAGGAGGCGGAAGCTCCGGAAAAGCCACGACGGTGTTCCAGACCCGATCCGGACTGGCGTCGATCTCCACCGACGTCACCACCTCCTGCAGCGGTGCCGGACCCCGCGCCGGCTCGAGGAACAAGGCCAGCGGGAGCATGACGGCGGCGAGGCCCGTGTGCGAAGGCGGCTCGGTCGTCCGCAGTGCGATGATCCGCCCCAGCACCGCCCCGAGCAGAGCCAGCACGCCGGCGATGGGGAACGCCATCAGGACGCAGACGACGCCTTCGAGCGCAAACAGAACCAGCACGCCCCCGACCAGCGCCACCGTCAGCAACACGACCGGGACCGTTTCCCGGTACGAGGCGCGGCGTCGCGAGTTGAAGACGTTGGCGCTGATCGCGCCGAGGGTGAACGGCGTTCCCAGAAAGAGTCCTGGCGAGTAGGCCTTCTTGACGTAGATCGCGATCAGGATGGTGGGGATGGTGATGGCCATGCCCGCCGCCACGGCGACCAGTGCGCTCCTCAGACCTTCGTCGACGGCGGGCGGGGACTGCGGCCCGCGGCTGACCACCCGCGAGGGCACCAGGCTCAGACCAAGCATCAGCAAATAATTGAAGACCGGGACGAAGAACAGGACGGCCAGCCACGCAGAATCGCCGGCGTCGATGGCGCGCCGCATGGAGAGGGAGACCCCGATCCAGATAAACGGCAGAGTCCAGATCGCGAGCCAGATCGAGAGCCCCTCCGTTTCTGGCCCCAGGACCTGCTGGCGATAGCTCCAGACGGGATCGAAGTAGTTGAGGGGCGTCCAGGTGTGGCCGGTCACCACGTAGATCACCCCGGCGTCCACCAGGTACTTGAACAGCATGAGGCCGGCGCCGTGAACGAAGTACCGGCGCCGGCCCACAGGTGTGACCCAACCGAACCAGAATCGAAAGAGGTCGGCCACGCTAGGCTTTGGCCTCTTCCAGCTCCTTTTTCCGCGTCTCGGCGATCTTGGTCGCCACCTCCGGCGGCGCCTGCTCGTACTTGAAGAACTGCGCGTGATACGTCCCGCGGCCGTGCGTGAGCGAGTGGAGCGTCGTCGCGTACTTGTCCAGCTCCGCCTCGGGCACATGCGCCTTCACCCGCGTCAGCCGCCCATCGGGCTCACTGCCGAGGATGTGTCCCCGCCGGGACGAGAGATCCCCCATCACGGCCCCCAGCGCGTCGTCGGGCGTCCAGACCGAGAGATCGACGATCGGCTCGAGCAGGGCCGGCTTGCAGTTGGGGCTCACGTTCCTGAAGGCCATGATCCCGGCCATCTTGAACGACATTTCGTTCGAATCCACGTCGTGATACGAGCCGTCGTAGAGCTCGATCTTGAAGTCGACCACCGGAAACCCGGCAATGGGCCCCCGGGCCGCCGCCTCCTGAACTCCCCGCTCCACCGCCGGGATATACTGGCGGGGAATGACGCCCCCCACGATGTGGTCTTCGAACACGACCCCCGTGCCGCGGGGCAGCGGCGCCAGGCGGATCCAGCAATCCCCGTACTGCCCCCGCCCACCCGACTGCTTCTTGTGCTTCCCCTGTCCCTCAGCCTTGCCTCGCAGCGTCTCGCGGTAGGCGACCTTGGGTTTGGTGAGCAGGGCGTGCACGCCGAACTTCCGCGCGAGCCGCCCGACGACGATCTCGATATGGCGCTCGCCCAGACCGCGAATCAGGGTCTGGCCCAGTTCGCCGTTGTACTCGTGCTGGAAGGTCGGGTCCTCTTCGTGGAGCTTGTGGAGCCCCATCGAGAGCTTGTCCTCCTCGCCCCGCTGCTTGACGTCTATGCCCGATGCGACGATCGCCTCCGGGAACGGAATCTTCGGCAGGACGATCGGGTGTTCCTTGGTAGACAGGGAGTCGTTCGTGTGCGTGTCGCGCAGCTTGGCGACGCACCCGATGTCCCCGGCGTGGAGCTCCTGCACCTCGGTCCGGTCCTTCCCCACCGACACACAGAGGTGGTTGAGTTTTTCGACGGCCTGCCGGGGCGCGTTGTAGACGTCCTGACCGTTCTTGACCGACCCGGAGACGATCCGGAAGTACGAGACGTCGCCGACGTGAGGCTCGGAAATGGTCTTGAATACCCGCGCCACGAGATGCGCCTGGTCGGTGGGCGCGCAGGTCACTTTTTGCGCGTTGCCCCAGACCTGTCCTTCGACTTCAGGCATGTCCTTCGGTGAGGGCAGCAGCTCGACCATCTTGCTGAGCAGGGCTTTCGTGCCGTAGGTCAGCTCGGCGGCCCCGCAGAAGAGGGGGAACAGTTCGCCCCGCGCCATGCCGGCCTTCATCGCCTTGATCGCCTCGTCCCGGCCGATCTCTTCGCCGCCCAGGTAGCGCTCGAGCAGCGTGTCGTCCGTGGCGGCGATGCTCTCGATCAGGGCTTCGGAATACTTCGTGAAGCGATCCTGGTATTCGGGAGGGACGTCCACCTCTTCATACTCGCCCGCCTTCGTCCCCTTCTTGTACATGTGACACTTCTTCGAGAACAGGTTGATGATCCCGTGGAACTGGGGGCCTTCGCCCACCGGAATCTCCACCGGGATCACCTTCGCGGTCAGCCGTTCCTTGACCTGATTGAAGACTTTCTCGAAGTCGGCGTGCTCCTTGTCCATCATCGACACGAACAGGAGCCGCGGCAGGCCTCGCTCTTCGCAGTACTCCCAGACCTTCTCGGTGCCGACCTCTACCCCCGCCGAGCCCGCCAGCACCACCACCGCCCCGTCCGCCGCCCAGACGCCGGCGAGGGCATCGCCGGTGAAGTCCAGATATCCGGGGGTGTCGATGAGGTTGATTTTGGCGTCCATCCACTCGGCCACGGCCAGAGCCAGGTTGATGGAATACTTGTGCTGGATTTCATCGGGGGTGTAATCGGTGAGGGCGGTGCCGTCCTTCACGGACCCGTGGCGCTTGCTCGTTCCGGCCACGAACGCGAGTGCGTCGACCAGGGAGGTCTTGCCGCTCGCGCCGTGGCCCACCACGGCCACATTGCGGATGTCCTCCGTCTTGTACACGCGCATGCGCTGCCTCCTAGGGCGTGTTTCCGCGAATATGTTCACGCCCCTGGCCGACGGCTAGGCGCAGGAACCCCAGGTTTCGCAACGTTTTGGTACGCGCCTTAACACGTCTCGGAGTTGGACGTCGAAGGGAACGAGCATTCACCTACGGAGAGGTTATGCGCATCACCATCATGATCGTCGCCGCCCTCGCGTTGGCAACGCCCTCGCCTGCGGTGAGTCAGGCCCAGGCGAGTCCGTCCGCGCCGCCTGCGGTCAGTACCCAACAGCACCCGAGGGCCTTCCGTCACCGGCGCCGCGAGATGCGGCGGATGAGGATGCACCGCCGCCAGCGAATCGGGCGTCGCGGACACCCGCGTCGCAGCCGAATCTAAGACGAACGAGGGGTCTGGGGTCTGGGATCAGGCGTCAGAGGCAGCCGAGAAGGTCTGACCGCCGGCGCCCGACCCCTCTCCCTTAGTCAGCGGGAGGGACTACCTGGCCGACGACCCGCGCATTGACCACCGTCGCCACCAGGATGATCCCGCCTCCCACCAACGACCATACCCCG
>DATBCM010000094.1:0-3718 GCA_036270455.1 Gemmatimonadales bacterium
AACATCCACTTCGACGAAGTGCCGGCCAAGTGGCAGCGCGTGTTCGTCACCGCGCACGACGTCACGCCCGAATGGCACATCCGGATGCAGGCCGCCTACCAGGAGTTCACCGATTCGGCGATCTCCAAGACCTGCAACTTCGCGCACGATGCCACCGAGGACTACGTCGAGAAGATCTACCGCGACGCGTTCAAGCTCGGCTGCAAGGGCGTGACCGTGTACCGCGACGGCGCCCGCGAGGGCCAGGTGCTCTCCACCGGCACCACCGCCAAGAAGGTGCAGGAGCACGCCGCCGAGACCGGCACCGCCGTTTCCGCCGCGCCGGAGGGGACGCGCGCCGAGGCCGCGGAAACCCTGGGACGGATCGCGGAGCTCGAAGCGGAGCTCGAGCGGACCCGCGCGCAGCTGCACGATGCGGAGGCCGAGAATCTCCAGCGCCGCGCCAAGCGCTCGCGTCCCGACCTCCTCCGCGGCACTACCCGCCGCGTCGAGACGCCGCTCGGCACCATGTACGTGAACATCACCGAAGACGACAAGGGTCAGGCGTTCGAGATCTTCATGTCCCTCGGCAAGGCGGGCGCGCCGATCATGGCCGACGTCGAAGCCATGGGCCGCCTGATTTCGCTGGCCCTGCGCTCCGGCATCCCGATGAAGGAGATCCACCGCCAGCTCCGCGGCATCTCATCGGACCGCATCGTGGGCCTGGGGCCGAACAAGGTGATGTCGGTGCCCGACGCCATCGGGATCGCCATCGAGAAGTGGATGAACGAAAAGAACGGCATCCAGCAGGACCTGCTCGCCGGCGGCCCGCCCGCCGGCGTTCCGGCCCGCGAGGTGATCAGCGGCGGGGAGGGGGCCCTCGGTATGCGGGAAGGGGAGGGCCCGCAGGACTTCATCGGCGCCTGCCCGGATTGCGGCTCGCAGCTGGCGTTCATCGAGGGGTGCGCCAAATGCCATGTCTGCGGCTTCAGCGAGTGCGGCTGACAGGCTGGAAATTGTGAGGTTTGTCACAACGCCCGGTGGCGGCCCCAGTTAAATCTCTGGACATGACAGCGATTACCCCCACCCGGCTCCAACCCAAGGGTTGGGCCCGCGTCGGTCCCTCCGGCGCGTACGCGCTTCGACGGGGTGCCTGGTACCCCGTGGTCCGAGTGTCCACCTCGAGCATCGTGGTGCTGGACGTGAACCGGCAGAACGTGCCGGTCGATCGCCGCTTCCTCGAGCTCCGGTATCATCCCCCCGAGCGCTGGAGCGTGGTGCATTGCGAGCCCACGACCATGCGCCGATTGAATCGTGAATTCCCGCTCACCTACGGCGTGTGTCCCGCGTGCCGGCACCGGCAAGGCTTCGAGATGCGGCCCGCCGAGCTCACGTGTGATCGCTGCCATCAGCGGGCGGCCGTGGCTTGGGACGAATTAAGCTAGGGGTCTGGTGTCAGGTGCCAGAGGAAACACGAAAGGGGAGCCTCTCAACGAAGCTCCCCTTCTCGTTTTTCACCCTGACACCCGACACCTGACACCCGACACCTAGAGGTTCTGCAGTAAATCTCCCACTTCAATCACCGCGCTGTTCTCCGCCTGCAGATAGTACCCTCGCATTCCGTCCTGGAGGAACTGCAGGTTCTCCTTCAACACATTCGCTTCCGTGGGATGGCCCTGTGCCCATCCGGTGAACGGGCGGCACGGTTCCGCCGCCTTCAGCACCGTGAGCCGCACTTTCTCCACACCGTCGGGTGAGGTCACGACCAACCCGCGCGAGACGTCGTCCCACGTGAGCATCGCGTCGGTCTCGGCAATCAGGTTCTCGCCCGCGCACCCCACGACCATCCGGTCCCCGAACCGGTTCCGCATCGCGCGGTAATGGGAGGTGAAGCCCACCGAGACGCCGTGAACTCCGTCGTCGTTCTTCGTGTCGGGGTGGGCCCGGTGGTGAATGTCCACTACCCAGGCGTCGCGGTCTCCCCAGCCCATCACGCCCTCCGGGCTCACCGCCGCGCGCGGCACCTGGAGCAGAGGCGTGGGGTCGTAGGTCCGGTTGGGTTTGGTCCCCGTCTTGAGGGTCGTCCGCTGTACCTGGAGCAACACCAGCCGGCCGATTGGTCGCATAACGGAATTTAGTGGAAAGGAGTATCTTCCTGCGACTGGAGAGGGCACCTCATGGCACAACTCGGCTGGGCCCGCTGCACCGACCGGATTGCGGACACCCTCCGGCGCGGCGCGTGGTATCCGATCGTGGAATCGGTGGGCGAGGAGTCCGTCGTGGTGGCGGTGCAGAACCGCCGCATCCGGCTCTCGCTGCACGACGTCCGCGTGCGCCAGGACGAGCCCAAGCGCTGGAGCATCGTGGTGCGGACGGGCGTGCTGCGGCCCACGCTGGGCGGGCAGGGGCGCGATCTCGTGACGACCTATGCCGTGTGCCCCAAGTGCTCCGAGCGGCAGGACTTCACCGGCCGCCCGCACGATTTGAAGTGTGACCGCTGCAACGCGACCTCCGAGGTGGACTGGACGGAGCTCTGCTAAGACGAAGGGATTCCCGCTGACGAGGGATCCATCCGGTCGTACACCCCGCCCAACAGCTGTATCGCCAACCAGCACTCTGCCCCGACCGCCGCCGCACCTGCCACCGCTCCGAGCGCCACCGACCAGGGCCCGCCGACCAGCGTTTCACTCATGACCATCACCAGCACGAACAGCAATGCCGCCGGCACCAGTGCCACCACCAGCGCGAGCAGGCTCCCGATCGTCAGGATCAACCGTTGCCCGGTCGCCTCGAGGCCCACGGCCCGCTGAGGGCCCACCGTGATCCAGGCAGGGAACATCAGCACCGAGGTGTTCTGGACCAGCAGAAAGACGGCGATCACCGCGGGAATCCCGGCCAGCGCGGTGACGAGAATCGCAAGGCGGTCTCCGAGAGGCGGCAGGGACCGCTCGGTGAGGGTCAGGAGGAAGGCGGCGGTCGTGAGTCCGCCGGCGACGAGGGACAGGACCAGCAGGAGCGCGCCGACCTCGCCCATGACCACCGTGCGCCCCCGCACCGGGTAGGTCTTCAGCACCTCGAGCATTTCGAGATCGCGCCGGAGATCGAAGCGGAGGGCGAGCGGTCCCAGGAGCGTGACCATCCCAGCGCCGAAGAGGAGAAACGCGCCCAGCAGGTCGGCGGTGGTGAGGCGTGGACCGCGCAGAGACATGACGCCGACCGCAGTGGCAACTCCGACGAGCACGAGTGAGCGAACCGTGAACTCCCGCTTGATCCCCAGCCGGTTCTTCCAGACGATAGCCCCCGCTGCCGACCCCACGGGGTTGAGGGGCGCGGACGTGAGGGGGCGGCTCCGGCTGCTGCGCGGCTCGGTCCACCCCCGGCCCGCCCGCAGGGCGGCGATCCGTTTCGCGGTGCGCTGCGCGTGGTCCGCGGCGGACTCCTCGAACGCGATGGAAGACCCGACCACCCACCACACGTGCAGGCCGAAGACGAGGAGTCCCGCGGGGAGCGCGGCCAGGAGCTCGTGCGGAGTCCTGGCGAGGAAGGGATCCACCACGGCCCGCAGGGGCCAGGACAGAATGGCGCCCCCGCCGGTGTGAAGCGCCTGACTCAGCGCCGTGAAGCCCGAGCGCCAGCTCTGGGCGAAGGCGGCGCTGATCACCGGGACCTCGGCGCGTCCCACCCACCAGATCGCGCCCACGAGCCCGGCCACGAGGGCGAGCGTCCCGAGGCGCCGTCG
>DATBCM010000095.1:0-1706 GCA_036270455.1 Gemmatimonadales bacterium
TCTATACCAACGATCCCGCGGGCATCTGGTTCGTCAACGGCAGGCCGTCACGGCTCCTCCCCGACACGCTCGATGCCGATTCGGTCCGGGCGTTCCAACGGCAATTTCAATCCCGGCCGTCGGCGCTGGTGGCATTCGACGTGCCATTTTCTGAGATGGCACCTGCGGATTCCATCGTCGCTGGACTTCATCTGACGCCCGTCGCGCGCTTCGCGCACGGAACCGTCTGGGCGGCAAGCAAGACGCTAAGTCGCTAAGTCGCTAAGAGACGCCCTAGCGTCCCGGCGTAAGCTTGGCGATCCGGCCGCGTGGGCCAACCATCCAACCGGCGCGCCCGCTCGCGAAGCCGACACTCCAGTAGCTCGCTGAATCGAGGGAGGCCCAGGAGCCGCCGCCGTCCGGCGAATAGGCTGCCCCTCCCGGTCCCACCGCCACGATACCGGCATCGGTGCCCGGGATGTACGCGAGCCCGTAGATCCCGCCCGGGAATGACGGGGAAGACTTGGCGCTCCAGGTGCGTCCGCCATCATCAGTCCGGGCCACGTGGACGGAGTCGGGGAAGGGCTTCGTAATGTCACCGCCCGCGGCGAACCCGACCCGTGTGTCCCGGAACGCCAGAGTGGAGATGCCTGTGGTTGGCGTTCCGTGCTGAATGGGAGTCCGGGCCGACGTCCAGGTCTTTCCGTAGTCGGTGGTCGCCACCACACGGGCCCCGCCGACTGGGCTCGCTCCGGTGCCGATCCAGGCGCGGCCGCCGGCGGCGGTCACGATGCAGGTCCCGCTGGCCGCGAACGCGCCCTCACCGGAGTCGGCAGCCGGGCTCACGTTCACCGGCCGGAGCGTCCAGTGGGCGCCGCCGTCGTCGGTGACGAGAATGGGAAAGTGTCCGCGCACGCCGTCACTCACCGCGATGCCGCGGTTGGCGTCCCAGAAGGCGAAGCAATCGTAGAAGGCGGCGGAATCGGCGTTGAGGAACTGCCGCGTCCACGTGGCGCCGCCGTCGGACGTCCGGTAGATGCGCGACGCCGGCCCCGGCCCCGCGGCCAGGAGCCACGCCGTGGCCGAGTCCAGGGCGGCCACGTCGCGGAACTCGAGAGAGTCGGCGCCCGGCACGACCCCGGCGCGCCAATGCTCGCCGCCATCGGTGGTGACGACGTAGGTTCCGCGCGTGCCGCTCGCCCACACCACCTGATCGCTCACCGGACTTACGGCCTGGAGGCGGCTGGTGGTCCCGCTCACTTGTTGGACCACGACGGGCGCGGGCGCGTGCCCGACGGATGCTGCGACCAGCAACGTGGTCAGGAAACGGATCGGGAGAATGCGCATGGTGGCTCAATAGTAACGCTGGAACCGGGGGTTGGTCCCGACGTATGATTCGCGCGTGACGTCACTGCTGCTCTTCACTCTGGCGGCCCGTCTCGCCGCCGGCGACACCACTCCTCCGGGAACCCTGGCCGGCACCGTCCGCGACACGATCTCCGGCCAGCCGGTGGGGCTCGCCGTCATCCGGGTGGCGAGTGGGGGCAGGGGGCGCTCGGTGATGACCGACGACGAGGGCCATTTCCAGATCCCCGCCGATCCGGGGCCGGTCCGCCTCGAGCTGCGCCGCATCGGGTACCGTCCCCGCGCCCTCGTCGTGACGGCGCCCGACACCGCGCTGGTCCTCTACATCGCGCCGGTGCCCGTGGGCATCGCGGGGATCACGG
>DATBCM010000096.1:0-4116 GCA_036270455.1 Gemmatimonadales bacterium
CGGCAACGCGTGCCGGCCGGCTCGGTCGCGATCGCCGGAGCGCAAACGGGGGTCTACCCGTTCGCGATTCCGGGTGGCTGGCACCTGATCGGGCGCACCGACACCGTGATGTTCGATGCGGCGCGCAGCGATCCGGCGCTCCTGCGCGTCGGGGACCGGGTGCGCTTCGAGTCGCGCGCATGATCACGGTCGTGGAAGCGCCGGCCTTCGCCACCATTCAGGATCGGGGATGGCCTGGACTTCGCGGGTCCGGCATGCCCGTGTCCGGCGCCATGGACCCCTGGGCGCTCGGCGCCGCCAACCGCATGGTCGGGAATCCGGAAGCCGCAGCCGGGATCGAATGGGCCCTCACGGCGGGGCGACTGCGTGTGGATCGGCACGCCATCGTCGCGATCTGCGGGCCAGGCCTGGAAGTGCGGCACGCCCTCGAGCCGGGCCAGGAACTCAACCTTCCGCGACCGACGAGCGGCCGCTTCCTCTATTTGGCCGTGGCCGGAGGATTCGACGTGCCGGTCACACTCGGGAGCCGCTCGACGTACCTCCCCGCCGGGCTGGGACACGTGATCACGACGGGTGACCGCCTTCCCATCGGCACGTTAGGCGGGGTCGCGCCAGTGACGCCGGCCGGGAGGCCGAACTACGGTTCCCGAGTCGTGAGGGTCGTCGAGGGTCCTCAGCGCCACCACTTTTCAGACGGGGAGTGGAAGAGACTCCAGGAGTCGGAATGGAGGGTGGCCCGCGCGTCGGACCGGATGGGATATCGCCTGGAGGGCGAGACGGCGCTGAAGGCCCCACATGCCGACCTGCCGTCCGAAGCCACCTGCGTTGGCGCGGTTCAAGTGCCGCCGGACGGAAATCCGATCGTCCTGATGGCTGATGGCCCGACGGTGGGCGGGTATCCGAAAATCGCCGTGGTGATCACCGTCGACCTGCCCATCGTGGCGCAGCGCCAGCCGGGTGAGGTGGTGCGGTTCTCGGCCACGACCCTTCTCGAGGCCCAAACTGCCCTGCGACGAGGCACCATCGCGTAACCCCTGGCTTGCGCCATGGGGTCGTGGACACCAAAGCGGTGTGGGTTTTCATGACCCCGGGCGCAAGCCCGGGCTGGTGAGAGACCAGCCCGCCCCCATCCTACTCCAGCCGCTCCAACCGTACGTCCGCCGAGCCGCCCGAGCTGTAGTGAACGGTGACGGTCCAGGGCCGGCAGCACACCTCGCAGTCCTCCACATACTGCTGATTCTCTTCCCCACCCGCGTCGAGGACGATCTCGACCGCCTCTCCGCAATAGGGACACGTCACCGTCGCGGAGTCGTCGGCCGTACCGTCCCCCGCGGGAAAATCCTCTTCGGCCAGCTCGTCGTCCTGGAAGTCGACCATTATCGCTTGGTATACACGTCGGCACCAAAACTCGCGAGGCCCGGCCTTCCCGCGTAGCCGAGGAATGGGAGGTTGAAGATCTCCTCCACGCTTTTGAGCATCGAGTAGTGGTTGTAAGGCACCTCCGACACCGTCCCGGGCGCGAGGAACGGAGAGATCAAGACTGCCCCGGTGCGCCCCCCGCCCGGTCCGCCCCCTCCGGGCACCGTCGTGTTCGGTCCCGGCTGCTCACCACAGCAAGCGGCATCGTCGTTCCCGGATTCGTCGAACACAATGATCAGGAGCCCGTGCTTGAACGCGGACGAGTGCGTGATCGCCGGGACCCAGTGGCGGAGGAATTCATCGATGCCGGTCAGGCCACCAGGCCGGTCCCCGCACTTGGGATCGTGCCCGTCGTGGCAAAGGTCAGGAGTGATGAAGACCAGGTTCGGTGTCTCCGCTCCGAGATCGGCGCCGAGCATCGTCAGGGGGACGACGTGCGCTCGGCAGGACACCGAGTCGTCGATGATCGCGTGGAAATAGGCGAACGGGTTGTGCTTGGTCGCATACCAGTCCTGGTGCGCGGCGTCGCGGGTCTTGGTCGGGTCCGGTGCCCCGATCACAGCATGCGCGCACGCCGTCGCTTCCCGCGCGGGATCGTTCCCCATATCCTCGAAGTATCCCCGCCAGGTCTTCCCCGCCGCCATCAACTGATTCGCGATGGTCTGAACCTGACCGGGGTAGACGCACCCCAACCCGATCGGCTGCCCGTCTGCCGAAGTCCCCGTCTGGGCGAACTCGGTAAAAACGGGGCAGTCTCCTTGGGTGCTGGGGTTAGGCGCGATCCCGGAGATCATCGCGATGTAGTTGTCGAGGCTCGCGTGGCCTATTCCATAGTACTGGGTGAGGAGGGCGCCTTGCTTGACCAGAGTGTCAGCCAGATAAGGCCCGGCGCTGCCTGGGCCGAACGTGGCGTCATAGTTGCGGTTTTCGAGTACAATGATGAAGACGTGGTCGATGGGTGGGGGTGGGGGCGCCGAACGACCGACCACGAGATTCGCGTCCGCACCGATGCACGCCGCCCCGAGCAGGATGACGCCGAGGGCCTGAGCTCGACTGAGTCTGGTCATCCGTCAACTTACCCGGCAGATTCCCCTGCAGGAACCAAGGAATCGGGAGCACTCCATGTGCCGCAACATCAGGACGCTGTACCATTTCGAACCGCCTGCAACGACGGACGAGGTCCGGGCCGCCTCTTTGCAGTTTGTCCGGAAGGTCTCGGGCTTCACGAAGCCGTCGGCCGCCAACCAGGAGCCCTTCGACCAGGCGGTCGCTGAGGTGTCCGGCATTGTGGAGCGGCTCCTCGCAGTGCTCGTGACGACGGCACCGCCGAAGAACCGCGAAGCCGAGGCCGCGAAGGCCAAAGCCCGAGCCATCAAGAGGTTCGGTACTTGATTAGGGCGCTGCTGCTCCTGTTGGCGGTCCAGGCACCCCCCGCCCCCGCCCCCAAGGTCTTCCGAATCACGCCGGTCCGGCAGGTGGCGGAGCTCCGGGTCGAGGCGCTCAAGGCGACACCCCCAGTCGAGGCTGGACCCTTCAAGGCGTCCGACCTTGTCGAAATCGTGACCCTCGATTCGTCTATCAAATTGGATATCCGATACGCGGGGACCGACAATTTTCTGAGCACGCCGCTCTATGAGCAGGCGCGGGCCTTCCTGCAGCGTCCGGCGGCGGAAGCCCTGCTGCGGGTGAGCCACGCTCTGCGAGCCGAGGGATATGGGCTCCTGATTCATGACGCGTACCGGCCCTGGTACATCACGAAAATTTTCTGGGATGCCACGCCCCCGGATAAGCACGATTTCGTGGCCAACCCGGCCGACGGGTCCCGGCACAACCGGGGGTGCGCAGTAGACCTGACCCTCTACCGGCTCTCGGATGGCCACCCCGTGGACATGCCGAGTGTGTACGACGAGATGTCGGAGCGTGCGTACCCGACCTACGCCGGGGGGACCGGGGCCCAGCGGCAGATGCGGGACTTCCTGCGGTCGGCGATGGAGAAGGAGGGGTTTACGGTGTACCCCTTCGAATGGTGGCACTTCGACTACAAGGATTGGAAGCAGTATGGCATCCAGAACATCCGGTTCCAGGAGATCGCCGTCTCGAAATAGACCCCACTCACCCCGGGTGCCTTGCGCTTCGGGTTTTCTTTGGGTAGGCTCCGTAGCCCAGAAATCCAAAACCTTTCCGTCCCTTCACGCGTTCTTCATAGACACCTCTCCACGAAATCAGAAATGACGACGAAGACGACTGCTCTAAGCGCCCTCGCGGCACTGTTGCTGTTCTCCGGCTGCAAGAAGGCAGGTGGCTTCAGCGGCTTCCCACCCTCACCCGTCACCATCGTGACGGCAAAACGCGCGGCCGTGCCCGAGTCGTATCAGTTCCCGGGTGCGGTGCTCCCCTACCGCCGGGTGGAAGTCCGCGCGCGCGTCGACGGAATCATCATCGGCCGCGAGTTCGAAGAGGGCCAGATCGTGCAACCGGGCCAGGTGCTCTACCAGCTCGACACGGTGCGCTACGCAGCCGCATACCACAGCGCGGAAGCGCGACTGGCGACCGCCAAGGCGACGTACAATCGCGTGGAGCCGCTGCTCCAGCAGCATGCGGTCGCCGAACAGGACGTCGACAACGCGCGCTCGGGGCTGGCCGCGGCGCAGGCGGCTTACGATCAGGCGAAGAAGGACTACGACGACACCCAGATCA
>DATBCM010000097.1:0-4670 GCA_036270455.1 Gemmatimonadales bacterium
CCGATGGTGGCCGCCACCGCCATCAGCGTCAGCACCACCGCCGACGCGAGCCCCACGAACCAGCTCGAGGAGGTCATCCATGCCGCGGAGGGCCCGATGGCGTACGAGAGGTACGTCGCGCACTGGAGGCCGATTTCCGAGGTGTAGAGGACGACGTACAGCCACAAGTTCCAGGCCAAGAGGAAGCCGACGGTCGAGTTGAATCCCAGCTTCGCCCACTGATACAGACCGCCCTCGAGGGGCATCCGCTGGTTCAGGTAGATCACCACCGCGGTCATCGGCAGATAGAAGAGCACGATGGCGAGGAGCCACAGCACCACGTGCGCCGAGCCGAGCTTGCCGGCGACGCCGATCCAGGTGAGACCGATGATGAACAGGATCTGCGTGAGCGCGAGGTCGCGGACGCCGAGCTCCTTCTTGAGCGAAGCGCTCTGCGCCTCGACGCGGGCTTCTTCCTGTTGCAGGCTCATGTGCCGAGCCGCTCCCAGAGGCGGGCCCACGCCGCGAGCCCCTGATGCAAACGCCCGATGCGGAAGAACTCATTGGGGGCGTGGAAGTCCTCGTCCCCGGTCGAAAACGAGAAGTACACGGTGTCGACCCCGAGCAGCCGCTGGAACATCTCCGCCACCGGCAAGGTCCCGCCCATCCGCACGAAGATCGGACGCACTCCGTACGTCTCCTCCAATGCCCGTTCGGCGGCCTTCAGGACGGGGTGGTCCCGGGGAATGCGGGCCGGCCGCGCGCCATGCCCGGCAGGCCCGATCATCAACCGCGAGCCGTGCGGTGTGTGCCGCTCGAGGTGCGCGATCACCAGCCGCGCGATCTCGCCGGGATCCTGATCCGGCACCAGCCGGCACGTGATCTTGGCATGCGCCTCGCTGGGCACCACGGTCTTGGACCCGGGTCCCTGGTAGCCACCCCAGAGGCCGTTCACTTCCAGCGTGGGCCGGATCCACTGGCGCTCGAGCGTCGAATATCCGGGTTCACCGACGGCAGCCTGCGCGCCCACCTGGGCCAGATACGCGTCCTCATCGAATGGCAGTGCCGCGATTTCGTCCCGCTCGAGCGCCGAGAGCTCGCGCACCCGGTCGTAGAAGCCCGAGACGGCGACCCGGCCGTCCGGCTGGTGGAGCGAGGCGATCACGCGGGCGATTGAATGCACGGGATTCGGAACACTCCCGCCATGCCGCCCCGAATGCAGGTCCTTGGCGGCCCCGCTGAGGCTGAATTCCAACGCGACCAGTCCCCGGGTGGAAACGTTCAACGACGGCTCGTCGATCCGCCACATCGCGCCATCCGCCGAGATCACGGTGTCGGCCCGGAGCAGATCCCGATGCTGGGCGACGAAACTCTCGAGGTTCTTGCTCCCGACCTCTTCCTCTCCTTCGATCAGGAACTTGAGGTTGAGCGGCAACCGGCGCCGTTCGGCGAAGAACGCTTCCGCGACCTTGATCGGAATCAGCATGGGGCCTTTGTCGTCGGACACGCCGCGTGCGTAGAGGCGCCCGTCCCGAACCGTGGGCTCGAAGGGCGGACTGTGCCACCGGTCGACCGGATCCTCGGGCTGGACGTCGTAGTGCCCGTAGATCAGTGCGGTCGGGGCACCGGCGGCGCCGAGCCACTCCGCGTAAACGACGGGCGCGCCCGACGTCGGCATCGTCCGAACCGTGAAGGGGCCCGCGGACGCGAGCTTCGCGGCCACCCACGCCGCGGCGGTGCTCACGTCCTGCGCCCGTTGCGGATCGGTGCTGACGCTGGGAATCCGGGCGAACTCCACGAGCTCCGCCAGGATCCGGTCGTGTCCCGCCTCCAGGCGCGCGAGTACCACGGACAGGTCACTCATTTCCCGCCGTCGATCGACAGGACTTGCCCCGTGATCCAGCCGGCATGGTCGGACGCGAAAAACAGCACGCCGAACGCGATGTCGTCCGGTGTCCCCAGACGCTTGAGGGCGATCCGGTCGACGAACGCCTGCTGGCCCTCGGCGCCGTACGATGCCCACTGCGCTTCGGTCGTCCGGTTCGAGCGCACGAAGCCGGGCGCGATGTTGTTGACCGTGATGCCCCACGGTCCCAGCTCATGAGCGAGCTGCCGCGTGAGACCGATCTGCGCCGCCTTGGACGACGCGTACGCTTGGATCCCCGTGAGGCTCACACCCAGCCCGGCCCCGCTCGAGATGTTGACGATCCGTCCGTAGCGCTTGGCCTTCATCCCGGGCGCCACCGCTTGCGCCATGAAGAACGCGCCCGTCGTGTTCACGTCGAACACCGTCTGCCACTGCTCGGGCGTGACCTCCTCGAGGGGCCTTCCCACCTGCCCGAGCACGCCGCCGGCATTGTTCACCAGGACGTGCACACATCCGGAAGCCCGGGCGGCCTCGGCGACGAAACGGTGCACGGTCTCCCGGTCGCGCACGTCGACCACGCCGACGCTGCACTTCCCGCCCCCGGCCTGACAGAGTCGCCCGGTCTCCTTGATCTCGTCCTCGATCACATCGCACGCCCACACGGAGGCGCCCCGCTCGGCAAACGCCAGGCTGATGGCGCGGCCGAAGCCATGCGCCGCGCCAGTAACCACGACGGATTTGCCCTCAAAGCCGATGTTCATGACCCCTGGTTCACCGCGGCGAGGGCGTCCAGGGTTTCCAGCGACTGGGGACGGATGCCGCGCTCGATGTCGTGAATGAGCTCGACCACTTTCGCGGCCAACGGCGTCGGCACTCCCGCCTCGCGGCCGAGGGTCACGACGATGCCCAGCTGGGCGTCGACTTCGGTGGGGCGCTTGCGGACCGCGAGGTCGCGCCAGATGCCTGAGTGCGTCTTGGCCGACTTGCGGTTGTGGGCGACGAGAGCCTCCAGGGAGCGCTCGGCCGCACCGGCGGGGGCATCGGGGAGATACGCCGTGGGATCGAAGCCGTCGAACGCCTCCGGCCGGACGTCGCGTGCTGCTCCGACGGCGAGCATCTCGCGGGCCAGGGCGATGTAGAGGCCCTGGTATTCGGGGCGCGCCAGGCAATCGGCGATGGAGTCGTTGGTGAGGGCGGTGGCGAACAGCATCGCACCGTAGGCCTCTTTCCCCCAGAGGTAGCCCCAGAGGTTCGGTGTCGCCGTGGCGCGGTCGTCGAAATCGCGCCAGGCATCCCGGATGGCGAGGACCCGGGGCGATACCCGCGCCGCGCCGAAGACCTCGCCCACCATCACCGTGCCGCGGCCGCCGTACATGATGTGGCCGGGCTCGAGATAGTCCGCCCCGAAATTCACGAACGCACCCACGGTGCGTCCTTCACCCACGACCTTCGCGATCGTCAGCTCGTTGAGTCCGTTCTGCGCCGAAACCACGGAACCCTGCGGCGCGAGATGCGGCAGGAGGGCCCGGGCGGCTCCCTCCGTGTGGTGGGCTTTCGTGGCCAGGATGATGGTGTCCCAGATACCCGCCAGCGTCTCGGGAGTGAACGCCGGGGCCTGCACCGCGAACTCGGCGATCGGACCGGAAATGCGGAGCCCCCCGCGGTTGATCGCGGCCACGTGATCTGTCGCGGTGTCCACGAAGGTGAGGTCATGCCCGGCACGAACCAGGTAGGCGCCGAGGGTGCCCACGATGGCGCCGGTGCCCCAGACGAGCGCGCGCGTCGGCGCGGCGGTCAGCCGTTCCCCCAGGGTCCGTCGAGCAGGGCGCGAGTCTCTTCGACCGCGACCTGCCACATGGCGAGCATGTCTTCGTCGGAGCGCTGGTACAGGCCGCCATAGTTGCCGTCGGGGATGTACGCGCGCATGGCGACGGGGTCGAGCAGACGGACCTTGTCCATGTCGACCGGGGGCCGCTGCGTCTTCGGCAACTCGAGGCCCGGGAGCCGCGTCCACGGGAAGTTCTCCATCCACGAACCATGCGAGCCGACCTTGTCGATGGCCTGGACCTTGGCCCACGTTTTGGGCGCGTTCCACCAGTTGTGAAAGATCACGCGGCACGCCGGGTGGTCCGCCGTCCATTGCTGCACCAGCTGTTGCGCCGCCCCGTTTCCGCCGTGCCCGTTGCAGATCAGAATCCGGCGGAATCCGGAGTGCGCCATCCCGTCGAGGATATCCCGGATCACCGCGAGATGGGTTTCCACGCGCAGCGAAATGGATCCCGGAAACTCCCGGAAGTACGGCGTCACGCCATACGACAGGACCGGAAACACGGGAATGCCCAGCGGCTCGGCCGCCTCCGCCGCCACGCGCTCAGGGAGAATGCAGTCGACGGTGAGACGCAGGTAGCTGTGCTGTTCGGTACTGCCGATGGGGAGCACGGCGCGATCGTCGCGCTTGAGGTAGGCCTCGACCTGCATCCAATTCATGTCGCTGATGCGCACGTCGCCGTCCATTGGCTCGGAGTCGGGCGAAAATGTACCGCCCGAGCGGTCCGGCCGCCGCTCCCGGCCACGCGGTTTGTGCTCCCCAGGCTCCAGCGTCTGGCGGGGGTCGTGCGTATTCTGCCGCTCGGGTAAGCCATGACGCCTTCCAGTGCTCGTGGGGACCAGGAGCAGCCACTTGAGAGACATCGCCCGACAGGAGCGCGCACTCGTGCTCGAACGTAGGCGCGCGCGCCTGGGAGTGCTTGGCGGCTGAAGCGCTGCCACCCTTGAGGCGCTGCAGGAGACGAGGGATCTCCGTGGTGGGGTGCTGTCGAATGAG
>DATBCM010000098.1:0-2731 GCA_036270455.1 Gemmatimonadales bacterium
GTGGGAACGCTCGATCCGTCCAAGCTCTCGACCGCCGCGGCCGCCCGGTCCCTGCACACCCGCGCCGACTCGGCCCAGAAGGCCTGGAACGCCGCGCTCAACGACCTCCATACCGGCCCGACGGTGGACAGCGCGGTGGCGCTCGCCAACCGGCTCAAAGGCGCCAAGCCGACGGACCTCACGGCGGTCAATGACGCCCGCCGGATGCTGAGTCTGCTCTCCCAGTCGAAGGACAAGGTCGACGCGTTGGGGCGCGGGATCGCGGCGGGAGCGGCAGATCTGGGGAAGGGCGTGGCCCAGCTCGACTCCGCGAAAGCCCGGGATCTGCAGATTGCGAGGAGCCTGGTGAAGCTCCCCGCGCTCGACGCGTCCCAGATCGGCGCGGCGGTGTTCGGGCCGGCGGCCGCGGGGAAGTTCGAGAAGGCGTTGCACTGGGTTCGGGTGGCGAGAGCGTACGCGCCTGCCGGTCTGACACCCCACGCCGAGCCGGCGCCGAAGCGGGTGCGGCGTGCCGGGACGACGGTGCGGTTCCCGCGCGAGCACGATCTGCCGGCCTTCTGGCTCAAGACCGGCGACGTGTCGTTCACCCTGGACAGCACCAGGAGCTACAGCGGGAAGCTGGCCGATCTGACCACGTCGCAGACGCTGACGGGCAAGCCCACCACCTTCAACGCCCAGGCCCCGGCGCTCCAGGCGGGTGCTCTGCTCGATCATCGCCGGCCGCAGGCGCTCGACACGATCTCGGGCGTGATGTCCGGGGTCAAGCTGCCCGATCTGGCGATCCCGGTCGGCGGGATTCACCTCGCCCCGGGCACTGGGACGATGAGCTTCCGGTTCGCACTGGAAGGCGAGAATCTCCGCGCCGCCTGGGACGTGAAGTCTTCGCACATCACGTGGGCTCACGATTCCGCGGGCGTTGGGGGCGCCGGTGGTCTCGTCTGGCAGGTCGTGTCCGGGATTTCGACGCTCGACGTGTCCGCCCAGCTTTCGGGCACCCCCGAGAGTCCCAGCGTCTCGATCCGGTCCAACCTGGATCAGGCCATCTCCGACCGCATCAAGGGCCTGATGGGAGACCAGGTGAAGGCCGCCGAGCAGAAGCTGACCGCGCAGGTGAACGCCTACGCCGATCCCCTGATTGCCCCGGTGAAGTCGCAGGTGGCGTCGGTGACCGGGAATGCCCAGCAACAGCTGTCGGCGTCGCAGGGCAAGATCGCGGATGCCCAGAAGCAGCTGCAGCAGCGGCTCAAGTCTCTAACGGGCGGCATCCGGCTTCCCTAGCTAAACCCTTTCAGCACTTCCGGCATCACATCGACATCACCCGCCCGACGCCTGCTCCCAGTGACGCCGACACCCGGCCCCTCGCGCGGGCAGGGGATGAGGCGGCCTTCCACGCCCTGTACCGGGCGGAGGTCGGTCGCGTGTACGCCTTGTGCCTGCGGCTCACCGGCAACCGGCGCGATGCGGAGGAGCGGACCCAGGACGTGTTCGTTCAGGCGTGGCGGCGGCTGTCGACCTTTCGCGGCGAGAGCGCCGTCTCCACCTGGCTGCACCGGCTGACGGTGAATCTGGTGCTGACGGAACGGCGGAGCATGCGGCGGCGTGAACAACGGGTGCTGGCCGTGGCGGAGCCGGCGAGCGTCGAGAGGCCGGGAGCCGGGAGCCGAGAGCCGTTTGGGGACCGACTGGATCTGGAGCGCGCGATTGCGCGGCTGCCGGACGGCGCGCGGGAGGTATTCGTGCTGCACGACATCGAGGGGTACACGCACGAGGAGATCGGAGCGGCGTGCGGGATCGCCGCAGGCACGTCCAAGGCCCAGCTGTTCCGTGCCCGGCGCCTTCTGCGGGAGATGCTCGAGCGATGACCGACTTCGAGCCGCCGGTCTCCGGCGTCCAGGATCTCCCGCGCTCCATCCAGCCGCCGCGCGATCTCTGGCCTGGGGTGTCCCGCCGGATTCACTGGCGCCGCCGGCTCTTCATCGGCGCCGGCGGACTGGCCGCGGCCGCATTGCTCCTGTTCTTCCTGGTGCCCCGGCCCCCGCTCGTGCCGACGACGGTGGTGGCGGGCAGGCCCCAGATCTCCCGGACGCGCGTCGTCACCGATGACTCTTCGCGCGCCAAGCTCACACTCACCATCGGCGACGTCGTGGTGGAACCGGGGAGCGACCTCCAGGTGCTGGCGATCAGGCCGGGAGAGCAGCGCTTCGCGCTGCGGCAGGGGACCATCTCCGCCCAGGTGCTGGCGCCGCCGCGCGTGTTCGTCGTCGAGACGCCCGCCACCGTCGCCACCGATCTGGGCTGTGCCTACGTCCTCGAGGTGGACTCCCTGGGGAACGGCTGGTTGCGGGTGACCGCGGGGCAGGTGGAGCTGGCGACCGGCGGGAGGCTCGCGATCGTCCCCGCGGGCGCGGTCGCGTCGATCAGGAAAGGGTTTGGCCCGGGGTCTCCGCGTCGTGAAGATGCATCGCCGGTGCTCGTGAGGGCTCTGGATTCCGTTGACTTCGGGAGCCGAGGGCCGGCAGCCGTCGACTCCGCCCTCAAGGCGGCCCGGGTGGACGACGCGCTGTCTCTGTGGCATCTGCTGTCCCGGGTCAATCCTGCAGATGCGGGGAAGGTGTACGATCGCCTGGCGGCGCTCGTTCCGCCCCCGGTGGGTGTGACGCGCGACGGCGTGCTCGCGGGGAGCAGG
Organism: Gemmatimonadales bacterium; assembly: GCA_036270455.1. Classification (GTDB taxonomy): domain Bacteria; phylum Gemmatimonadota; class Gemmatimonadetes; order Gemmatimonadales; family GWC2-71-9; genus 40CM-2-70-7. Next base: position 2,687 of record DATBCM010000098.1, read on the forward strand.
GAGATGCTGGATCTGTGGTGGAACTATCTCCCCTGGACTGGATAT
>DATBCM010000099.1:0-2568 GCA_036270455.1 Gemmatimonadales bacterium
CCAGTAGAACGTATCATCGAACCCGAACGCACGGCGCAGTTTGACGCCGGCGCCTTCCATGGTGGGCTGGGATTCGATGATACGTTCTACTGGACGGAGAGACACCTGAACCTCCCAAAGTGAGTCGACTGCAGTTTCCCCTGAACGTCGCGAGGAATCAGCAAGTTCCCTTCAGTCGTCCCAGGCTCAGCCCATGAATAGATTCTTCCGATGCCGCGCATCGCCCTCGCGACCTACGCCGCGTTTCCGGACCTTCCGCCGGATGACCAGATCTTTCAACGTGCACTCGAGCGGCGCGGGGCGCAGGTCCTCCCGGTCCTCTGGGACGCGCGGACAGACTGGTCGACGTACCACGTCGTGGTGGTCCGCTCCTGCTGGGACTATCACCTGCGCCACGCGGAGTTCCTCAAGTGGATCGGCCGCGTGGAGCGCGCCGGTGCGGTGCTCCACAACGCTCCCTCCATCCTGCGGTGGAATTCCGACAAGCGCTACCTGCGGGACCTCGAACAGGCGGGCGTCGACGTCGTCCACACCCGCTGGGTCGGCGAATCCGCGGAATCCCCGACGCTCGCCGCCGTCTTGGCCGAGGAGGGGTGGGACGAGGTCGTGATCAAGCCCGCCGTCTCGGCGTCGGCCACCGACACGTGGCGGATCGCGAGAGCTCAAGTCGCGGACTGGGAAGACCGCTTCCGGGGGATGGTGCGGCGTGGTCCCGCCCTGATTCAGCCGTTCGTAGCCGAGGTGACGCGCGAAGGTGAGTGGTCGCTGGTGTTCATCGGCGGTGAGTTTTCACACGCGGTGCTGAAGCGTCCTGCGCCGGGAGATTTTCGCGTACAGGCGGAGCTCGGAGGAAGTCAGCGGCTGGTCGAGCCCGATCCGGCGTTGATCCGCGCGGCGGCCGGTGTGCTCTCCCGCGCTCCCGGGAAGACGTCGTATGCGCGCGTAGACGGGTGCGTCGTGAACGGTCATTTCCGCGTCATGGAGCTCGAGCTCCTCGAACCCACTCTCTACTTCACCGACGGGCCCACTGCCGCCGAGAGTCTCGCGGACCTGGTGCTCCGGGGGGCACGATAACCACGCTGCTCCGCTGGATCGCCTGGCCGTTCATCGTGCTCATGGCGTTGGCGCGCTGGATCGGCGGCACGTTCCTGGTCGCCAGTCTCGCGCTATTCCCCGTGGCACTGGTGGCGGAGGTCGCCCTCCGCAAGCACCATCCCTGGAAGACTCACCTGCTCATGGCCGCCGGGGTCGCGCTGGTCATCGGCGCGCTAATCGGCGCCGCGGCTTGGCTGGGTATCGGATTTCCAAGGCTCGGACGCCGGGGCGACCTCACCGCCCCGCCTCCCAGGCCTCCCGCAACTTCCTGACACGCTCCGATGCCGCCGCATCACGGACGATGGTCACCACCGGATGCCGATAGCTGGTCAGGGGTACCCGGGCCGTGAACTCCCCACCAGCCCGGCGGACGGTCACCTGTATGGTGTCCCGCACCCGGACTCTCCGAACGATCCGCCGAAACGTGGCGACATCGGTCATTGCTGAGTCCCCCATCGTCACCAGCGAGTCTCCCGAGTGGAGTCCGGCATGTCCCCATTGGCTCTCCGGCGTGTTCAACAGCAACAGGGGCCGCGGAGCACCCACCGGTTGGTAGGCCCAGATCCGTACATCAGGCACCACCCGGCCACTGTCGCCGACTGCGTCGACCCAGTCGATCTGGGCCCGCAGTCCGATCAGCGGGAGGTACTGATTGACGTCGATGAGGGCCGCTCCGCGGACGTAGTGGTCGAAGAACGGACCCACGTCGCACCCGCACGCCGACCCCACCAGTCGCTGCACGCCGGCCGTCGTGAAGCCGGTCGTGTCCTGCGCCAGACCACGCATGACGTCGTCCAAGGAGCGGCGGCCATCGGTGCGCGAACGGATCAAGAGATCCAGCATCGCCCCGAGGATCTCGCCGTCCAGGTGCGTGCTTCCCTGGTAGTCTCCGAGAAAAGCCGGGTCCGGGGCGTATGACGATTGGCTGATCCGCTCCGCCGAGTAGTGCGCAAAGACGGGGTTCTCGAGGTAGCGGGCGAGGAGGCGCTCGAGGTGGCGGGTGCGGGTGGAGTCGCGCAGCGCCAGCCCGGCCCGGCGCGGAAGCAGATCGGCGTAGAACATGGTGAAGCCCTCACTCACCCAGAGCCCGGTCGAGAGGGGGCGCGGCTCGTAGGTCACACCGCCATACCCGGCAGGCTTGATGCGCATGAGGTTCCAGAGATGGAAGTACTCGTGCGCCGTCTCCTCGAGCAGCGCGTCCGGATCACCCGCCAAGTCGGCACTCGGCGCGCCGAGCGTGACGGCATCGGGATGCTCGAGGGCACCGTAGGCCTTGTCCACATAGAGGAATGTGTACCGGGCATACGGCAGGCCCCCGAACAGCGCAGCCGCCTGGCTGACCACCTACCCGATGTGCGCGACGAACTGCGTGGTGTCGAACGCTTTTGCGTCCGGCGCATCCCAGTAGAAGACCCGATGCGGCGTGTGCGCGGCCTGAAAGTCCCACTCGCGGAGGCGACCCAGCAGGAAGGG
>DATBCM010000100.1:0-5467 GCA_036270455.1 Gemmatimonadales bacterium
GCGGTGGCACACAGGAGGCGGAAGTTCATGGCGGGCCAAACGTTAGCCCGTGCGGAGGGGGTTGTCAACCAAACCGACTTGCCAGTCCCGGAGGTCCGGGTAAGCTACAGGCCGCGCCCGCCACACCCTCAGTGAAGGAGACCGACATGCTTGAGGAGAACAACTCGATGGAGAGCGGCTGGAGCGGTCCGGGGATGATGGAGCCGCTCTTCCCGCCGCCGACGCCCATGGCGCCGGAGCCGTCGATGCCCGCCGAGCCGATGATGGCGGAAGCACCTGCGCCCAGGAAGCGCGCGACGAAGAGCAAGAAGAAGGCGAAGAAGAAATCAGCGAAGAAGAAGACGATGAAGAAGAAAAAGAAAGTGGCGAAGGGAAAGCAGAAGGCGAAGAAGACGAAGGCGAAGCGCCGCCGCTAGAACACGTCCACGATCACGTCCGGGAGCGCGTCTCGAAGAGCGCCGGCCATCTCTTCGAGACGCTCCCTCGGCACCGCGCCCCACGGGTAGAGCTCCACGCGATCCGGAGCCGCCTGCTCCACCAGCCGGCGCCACGCCTCCAACGTCTCCGCATCCACGCGCCGCAGCGCGTCCCGGATGGACGGCACGCCCACCGAGTGACTGCTCGACAGGACGGCCACGCCAGCGGACGGCGCGAGCGCGTCTCTCACTGCCAGCACGCGATCGATCACGACCGCAAAGCGCGGATGCCGCGCAGGGTCGCCGTTTCCAGAGAGCGTGATCCACCGGGGCGGCTCGGACCGCCGGCCCAGAGCCCGCCGGACTCCCTGCGCCACCTCGTCGGGGGATGGCCACCGGGTGCCCCACAGCGGCCGGGTCGTAGGTCCGCAATCGCAGCATAGGACAGTCAAGGGCGGCGGGGTTGCGCGGGCCATGCTGGAAGGTACGTTGTGCCCACACTCTCTCGAGAGGCCGTCGTGCGAGGTCTCAAGTCCCTGCCGCTGCTGATATTTGCCGCTTGCGCGGCGCCCGCGCAGTCCGCCACCGACCCGCAATCCGAGATCGCCGCGATGCTCACGCGCTCGGCGGCCACTTGGAATCACGGCGACCTCGCCGGGTTCATGGCTGACTACGCGCACGACTCGCTGACGTCGTACCTGGCCGGCAGTCGCTTCACCCACGGCTGGCAACCGCTGTATGACCACTACCAGACCGCCTATTTCGCTCCCGGCAAGCACCGGGACTCCCTCACGTTCGACGACGTCCACGTGCGCACCCTGTCGCCGGGCGTAGCGTTCGCGACGGCGCACTTCTATCTCCACCGGGGTGACTCCCTGACCGCCAGTGGGCCGTTCACGCTCATCCTGATGAAGGACGGAGACCGCTGGCACATCGTGCACGATCACACGTCCTCGGATCCCAGACCGTGAGCCGTCCGACCCTCGGGCTCGCACTCGTCCTCGCGCTTTCCGCCTGCACGTCCCCCGGCAAGGGCGTGATCGCGCTCGAGGGCGCCACGCTCATCGACGGCTCGGGTGGCCCCCCGGTGAAGGACGCGCTGATTCTCATCCGCGGCGGCCGCATCGAGGCGGTGAGCCGGGTCAACGAGATCCACGTTCCCCGCGGCGCCCAGCGCATCAGCCTCATCGGCAAGACCATCATCCCCGGTCTCATCGACGCGCACGCACGCGCCGAGCGGTGGGCCATGCCCCGGTTCGTGGCGTGGGGCGTGACGACCTTGCGCGACGCCGGCGACGCGCCCGAAGACACTCTGATCGCGCTCCGCAACGACCTCAGCCTGGGCGCGATCCTGGGACCGCGGATGTACACGTCCGGATCCGCGATCGATGCCGCGCCCGCCGGGCTGACGGGTTGGGTCTCAGCAGCGACTCCGGAGGAGGCACGCAAGGCGGTGGATGCCCGGGTGAACGCCGGCGTCGACTACATCATGGCCGAACCCGGCGTCCCGCCCACGATGTTGCGGTCCATCCTCGATGAAGCCTCGGTCCTCCACACGCTCGTCGCGCTGACACCCGGCCGCGTCGATGCGGCCGCGGCGGCTCATGCTGGCGTGGTAGCGCTCGAGCAGCTCACCGGTGTGGTGTCCGCGATGGCCCACAACCCGGCGCCGATCATGAAGGCGTACGGGCAGCGGTGGGCGGGATGGGCCGCGGAGGAGAAAGGGTGGTCGACTTTCGACTCGAACGCGGTGGCGAGCATGGCGCGGACGCTGGCGGGCGCGCACGTCTCCCTGGTCCCGACGCTGGCGTCCCACGAGGCCATGGCCCGGCTCAATGATCCGTCCCTCATGGCGGGGTCCGGCTGGAGCGACGTGCCCGCCGGCAGCGGGGGCGTTCGCGGCATCGCGAGCTTCCTGAGGGAAACCGGGTGGTCCGCGCGGGACATGAGCGCGTTCGTGAGCGCCCGGACCCGCCAGAATCAGTTCGTCCGCGATTACCGGCTCGCCGGCGGTCTCGTGGCGGCGGGGAGCGATGCACCGTCCCCGGGGCTCGCCCCCGGGGGTTCACTCCACCGGGAGATGGCCCTCCTCGTGGCGGCCGGGTTCTCCCCTCTCGAAGCCATCACGGCGGCCACCCGCTATGGCGCCGAGCTGCTGCAGGCCGACTCGTTGGGCGTGGTGCAGTCGGGACATCTCGCGGATCTCGTCGTGTTGAACTCCGACCCCTCCCAGCACATCGAATCCACGCAGGATATCGCCTGGGTCATGCTGCGCGGAAACATCTATCACCCGGATTCGCTGAGGCTCCAGTGGGCGCACGAGCACTGACCCGGACGGCCATAGTGGTCGCGGCCCTGGTCGTCGCCGCCTGCGATCGCCCCGCCGTATCGAGACCTGCGGGCCGAACGGGCGACGTCCTGCTCCGCGGAGGCTGGATCGTCGACGGCGCTGGAAACCCGCGGTACCGGGGCGACCTCCTGATCCAGGGGGACCGGATCGAGGCGGTCGGGAGACTCCAGGGCGCCACGGCTCACGAAACCCTCGACGTCTCTGGCAAGATCGTGGCTCCGGGGTTCATCGACATGCTCGGGCAGTCCGAGCAGAACGTGCTGATCGACAGTCGCGTGCTGTCGAAGATCACCCAGGGCGTGACCACGGAGGTCACCGGCGAGGGCGGCTCGATCTTCCCGCTCACCGATTCCCTGGTGGCCCAGGACTCAGACCTAATGAAGAAATACCACTTCTCGGAGGACTGGCGCGATCTCGAGGGGTATTTCCGCCACCTGGAGAAGAGCGGCTCCACCATCAACATCGCGACGTTCGTCGGCGCCACGCAGCTGCGCACCGTCGTCGTCGGCACCGGAGACCGTCAGGCCACGCCCGCGGAGCTCGCGCGCATGGCCGGACTGGTCGACACCGCCATGCAACAAGGTGCCCTCGGCGTTTCGACGGCGCTCGAGTACGCGCCCGCCTTCTACGCGTCGACGGAGGAGCTGATCGCGCTGGCCCGCGAGGCGCATCGCTATGGCGGCATCTACGCCACCCACATGCGCAACGAAGGCGGCCAGGAAGATCAGGCGCTGGACGAGACCTTCCGGATCGGCAAGGAGACCGGCATCCCGCTCGAGATCTGGCATCTCAAGGTGTCTGGCCGGCTCTCCTGGGGACGGATGCCGAAAGTGCTCGCGAAGATCGATTCGGCGCGAAAGTCGGGGCTCGACGTCACGGCCAACCTCTATCCCTACATCGCCGCCGCGACGTCCCTCGATGCGTCGATCCCGGCGTGGGCCCATTCGGGCGGCACCGACTCGATGCTGCTCCGGCTGAAGGATCCCGCGAGCCGAGCCCGCATTCGCGCTGAGCTGCTCCTCCCGCCACAAATCTCCGACCGGTTCATGCGGGCGGCGGGCGGGCCGGCGGGTGTGATCGTCCTGCCGTTCGCGGACTCACTTTCCCGGTACACCGGCAAGCGGCTGTCGGAAATCGCCGCGCTGCAACACCAGGACCCGATCGAGACGCTGTTCGACCTCGTCACCGAGGAGCGGGCGCGCACGGGCGCGATCTACTTCGTGATGAGCGAGCCCGACGTGGACTCCGCCCTCGCCACCTGGTGGACGAGCTTCGACACTGACTACGGCGGCGTGGCTCCCGACGGGCCCTTCGGGCATGACGGCGTCCACCCGCGCACCTACGGGACCTTCGCCCGGATCCTGGGCCACTACGTCCGCGAGCAACATGTGCTCACGCTCGAGAGTGCGGTGCGGAAGATGACGTCGCTCCCCGCCCAGCGCGTGGGACTCGTCGACCGCGGCCTCCTGCGGCCCGGCCTGTTCGCCGACGTGACGGTGTTCGATCCGGACTCGATCGCCGACCGGGCGACCTTCGAGGCGCCGCACCAACCCTCGGTGGGCGTCACCTACGTCTTCGTGAACGGGAAGCTGGTGCTCGATCATGGTCAGGTGACCGCGGCCCGTCCCGGACGCGGCCTCCGCGGTCCGGGGTACCGGCCCCGCAACGGGAGATGACTCTCGGAAGGCTCGTACTCGCCTGGCTGCCCGTTGCCGTGTGGTTCCTGGGCGCCGCTGGGCTCGCCCGGCGCCTGGTCCTTCCTGCGCGGGCCCTTCCGGCCCTGGCAATTCGCGCCTGCGTCGAGGCGCTGCTCCTCACCCTCCTCGCGTCCCTCTGGTTCGACTCCCTAGGGACCGGCGTGTGGTGGTTGCCCGTGTCGCTCATTGGAGCACTGGTGGCCGTCGCCGGTGTGACGCCGCGGCCGGGACGGGCGGCCGTCATGTCGTTCGTCCTCGACCTGCTGCGGTACGTCGGCGCCGGGGCGCTGCTCGCGTGGAGATTGGGATAGCCGGGTCCGGAATTCGTCCCCCCAGCACAGGGGTGTAGTCCCGGGAGTATCTTTTGCGGACCATGACTGCAACCGCACCGGTCCGCCTCACCAGTTATTCCCACGGCGCGGGATGTGCCTGCAAACTGGGTCCCAACGACCTGGCGCAAGTCCTCAGCCACATCCCCATGGCCACCGACGCACGCGTGCTCGTCGATGCCTCCAACCGGGATGACGCGGCCGTCTTCAAGCTCACCGACGACCGCGCCGTCGTCGCCACCGTCGACTTCTTCACCCCCGTGGTCGACGACCCCTACGACTTCGGCCGCATCGCCGCGGCGAACGCGCTCTCCGACGTGTACGCGATGGGGGGCACGCCCCTCTTCGTGCTCAACCTCGTCGGCTGGCCCCGCGAGAAGCTCCCCTTCGAGCTGCTTGGCGACATTCTGCGCGGTGGCTCCGAGATCGCGCATGAGGCCGGCGCGTTCGTGCTGGGGGGCCATTCGGTGGACGACCCCGAGCCCAAATACGGCATGGTCGCGATCGGCGAGGTCCACCCCGCCCGAATCGTGACCAACGCGGGAGCGAAGCCGGGCGACGTCCTGATCCTCACCAAGCCCCTCGGCACCGGCGTCCTGACTACCGCGCTGAAGCGGGACCTCCTGCCCGCGCCGGAGCTGGCCCCCGCGGTCCGCTCCATGACCACGCTGAACG
>DATBCM010000101.1:0-6600 GCA_036270455.1 Gemmatimonadales bacterium
ACCGAGGGGCGGGGTTGCTCGACCGGGGGGCTATGCGAGCGGGCGCCATATCCGCGCTCGCCGACCTGGGGCTCGTCATCGACCCCGACCAGCCGGTGGGCGAGCTTTCCGTCGCTCAGCGCCAGCTCGTGGAGCTGGCCCGCGCGCTGGTCCGGGACGCACGGCTGGTGGCGCTCGACGAGCCCACCGCCACCCTCACCGCCCATGAGGTCGCCCACCTGGTGGCGCAAATCGAATGGCTGCGGGCCAAGGGCATCGCGGTGGTATTCGTGTCCCATCGGCTCGACGAGATCCGGCGCCTGGCGGACTCGATCACCGTCCTGCGCGACGGGCATCGGGTGTGGACCGGTCCAGCGGACCAGATAGATGAACGGACCCTGATCCGCACCATGGTGGGTCGCGACGTGGTCTTCGAACGGTGTCCTCCGGGGCGGACGCCTGATCCCGAGCCGGTCCTCTCGGTGTGCGGTCTGACGCGCGGACGGGCGATCCGCAACGTCTCCTTCGACCTGCGGCGGGGCGAGATTCTGGGACTAGGCGGGCTGGTGGGTGCGGGGCGGTCCGAGGTAGCGCGCATCCTGGCCGGCATCGACCGCCCCGGGCAGGGTTCGGTCACCCTGCGCGGCGTCCCCTTTCACCCCCGGTCCCCCGCGGACGCGATCCGGGCCGGCGTCGTCTATTTTCCCGAGGATCGGAAGCGCCAGGGCCTGGTGCTCGGCATGCGTATCCGGGAAAATGTGACGTTGCCGGTCCTCGCCCAGGTGTCCCGGAGCGGTCTGCTCCAGCGGGCCGCGGAGCGGGAGCTGGCGCTGGGCGCGACGAGCCGGGCGGATGTCCGTCCCCCGGACGTCGAGCGGCAGGCGGGCACGCTGTCGGGCGGGAACCAGCAGAAAGTCGTCCTGGCGAAATGGCTGCTTACGGAGGCCGACGTCCTGATCTTCGACGAACCGACCCGCGGTGTCGACATCGGCGCCAAGACCGAGATTCACCGGCAGATCCGCGCCCTCGCGGACGCCGGGAAGGCTGTGATCGTCATCTCCTCCGAGCTTCCCGAGCTCATCGCCCTCGCCGACCGCGCGGTCGTGATGCGGGAGGGACGCGTGCAGGGGGAGATCGCGAACGCCCTGACGCCCGAGGCGGTGATGGCCCTGGCGTTTCGCCCGGCATGATGGCCCCCACCCGCTCCTGGATCACCCGATACGGCGTCGTGGCCGCGCTGGTCGCGATGTCGGTCGTCGCCGCCATCGCCGCGCCCGGTTTCTTTTCGCTTGCCAACGCGTCCACCATCCTCCTCCACGTTTCGATCAACGGGATCCTCACCCTGGGAATGACGTTCGTGATCATCACGGCGGGGATCGACCTCTCGGTGGGGTCCCTGCTGGGATTCGCCGGCGTGCTCGTCGCGGGCGCGCTGACGGCGCCGGGTCTGATCGCCGTGGCGGGAGTCGGCGGAGCGGCCGTGGTGGCGACGCTCATCGGCCTGGCGGTCGGCGCGGCGGTGGGCGTGGCGAACGGCGCTCTGACCGCCTACCTGGGGATCAATCCGTTCATCGTGACGCTCGCCATGATGACGGTCGCCCGCGGGGCGGCGCGTCTGGTCACGGGAGGCGTGCCGATCGGCTTCCCTCCCATGGGGGATCCCCACTTCGCGCAGAGAGTGGGGGCGCTCGATGCCCTGCACGCCTTCGGCGGCGGACGGATTCCGATCCCGGGCACCGGGCAGGGCTTCCCGGTCCCCGCGCTCGTGATGCTGGCCCTGGTGTTCCTGAGTGCGGTGGTGCTCGAACGCACCCGCTTCGGGCGGTACGTCTATGCGGTCGGGGGGAACGAAGAAGCCGCCCGACTCTCGGGCGTGCCGGTGCGCGGCGTGAAGGTCGGCGTGTACGCCATTGCCGGAGCCTGCGCCGGCTTGGCGGGCGTGCTCATGGTGGGCCAGCTCCGGTCGGGCGGTCCCGACGCGGGACTGCTCTACGAGCTGAACGCCATCGCGGCGGCGGTGATCGGGGGCGCGTCCCTGATGGGCGGCATCGGGTCGGCGTGGGGCGCCCTCACGGGGGCGCTCCTCATCGGCGTGCTGAACAACGCTCTGGACCTCATGGGCGTGCAGGCCTTCTGGCAGGAGATCGCCAAAGGCGCCATCATCCTTCTGGCAGTCCTCTTCGACGTCTGGACCAAACAGCGGAACGGCGGATCCTCTCAATGACCCAGCGGAACCTCGGTGCCCTCGCGCTCGCCCTGCTCGCCGTCTCCACTGTTTCGTGCGGCAAGAAGAAGCACGACCGCCCCCAGGTCGGCGTCACCCTGCTCACCGAGGCGCACGTGTTCTATCAGAACCTCAAACTGGGGCTGCAACAGGGCGCCGACTCCCTCGGCGTCGACCTGCACGTCGTGGCCGGCGAGTGGGATCTGGCGCGCCAGACTTCGCAGGTGCAGAACTTCGTGACCCAGGGCATGGACGCCATCGTGGTCGCGCCCGTGAACTCGAGCGGCATCGTGAGCGCCATCGAGGACGCCAATCACGCGCACATCCCGGTATTCACCGCGGACATTTCGGCGGACGGCGGGCAAGTGGCGGCGCACGTCGCCTCCGACAACGTCCAGGGGGGCCGGCTCCTGGGTGAGTACGTCGCGTCCCGGCTGAAGGGCGGCGGGAACGTCGCGATCCTGGACCAGCCGACGGTCGCCAGCGTGCGCGACCGCGTGACCGGATTCACCGACGCGTTGGCGAAGTATCCCAACATCCGCATCCTCGCCCGCCCGGCCGTGGAGCGTGGGCTCCGGGACGTGGCGAAACAGAAAATGGACAATCTGCTCACCACCGATCAGCACATCGACGCGGTGTTCGGCACCAACGACGACTGCGCCCTGGGAGCGCTCGCGGCCATCCAGGCCGCCGGGACCAAGAACATCTTCGTGGTGGGATACGACGCGACTCCCGAAGCCCGCACCGAAATCGCCTCGGGAACGGCCCTCGTGGCCGACGCGGTTCAGGACCCCGTCACCATCGGCCGTCGGACTATTGAAACAGTGGTGCAAGTGCTGAAGGGACAATCGGTTCCGAGTGTGATCCCGGTGCCGGTCGGGCTGGTCACGCGTGACTCACTGACGGCCAAGCACTAGCGTAACACCCATGGCTGTTGCCCAGGGGGCCGTCTCCCGTCGCTCCACCATCGCCCCGATCTCCGCGGACGAGCGGGAAGCGCGGGCCCAACGAGAGATCAAGGTCGGCCTCACCGACCGGCTCATCTCCGAGCAACGCGGCGCGTTGCTCGCGCACCTGATTCTCCTCACCGTCTCCGTCTGGTTGCTCGCCGGCGCGGTCCGGCCTCCCCTGCTCATCGCCTGGGCGGGGGCCGTGCTGATCGCCGTGATGGTCCGCCTGGTTCTCATGTCGCGCCTCAAGACGATCGGGCTCACTCCCCAGGCCGCCACTTCGAGCGTCCGGCTTTCCGTGCTCGCGATCGGCCTCGCGTGGGGCGTCGGGGTCGCCGTCATGACACCCGAAATCCCGATGCGGTACGTGACCCTGCTGCTCGTGACGGAGGCCGGGCTGGTGTCGGGTGCCGCCTGGACGCTGACGTCGGATCTCCGGAGCTTCCGGATCTTCCTGATCACGATGCTGGCACCCCTGCCCGTGGGCATCGTGTTCAACAGCACTCCGGACAGCCTCCGGGCCCGCGAGGGCGCGATCATCCTGATCGCGCTCTATACGGCGTACATGTGGGTGTTGGGACAGCGCTCGCACTTGTCCCTGGTCGCGATGCTCCGGGCGGGGGCCTTGCTCCGGATCCGCGAGGAGGAGACCAGCCGGCAGAACGCCTTTCTGGGCGCGCTCTTCGCGAGCGCTCCGATCGCGATGGCGGAGCTGACGCCGGAAGGCATCATCGAACGGGTCAATCCCCGCTTCATCACCATGTTCGGTTACCCCCTGGACGAGGCGGTCGGCCAGGAGATCAACGAGCTGATCGTGCCGCCGTCGGAGCAGGACCGCGGGTGGATGCTCCAGCAATCCGTCCTCGACGGAGAGACGGTCGCCGCGGACTTGCGGCGCCTGACGAAGTCCGGCCAGGAAATCTCGGTGTTGGCATCCGCGGCCGTGGTGAACCGGGAAGACGGCAGCAAAGGGATCGTGGTGCTGTATGAAGACGTGAGCGAGCGGCGACGGGCGGAAGCCCGGATCCGGGAAGCCGAGGCGCACTTCCGTCAGCTGCTCGACTCGTCCGGTGAGGGCATCTACGGGGTGGACGTGGAAGGCCACATCACGTTCTTCAACCCGGAGGCGTCCGCGCTCACCGGATTCGCTCTGCCGGAAGTCATTGACAAGGGCTCGCACGAGCTCCTGCATCACACCCGGCCCGACGGCACCCCGTATCCCGCCAAGGATTGTCCCGTTTACCGGGCGCTCCGGGACGGCCAGGGTATTCGCGTGGAGGAGGACGTCTTCTGGCGGAAGGACGGTACGCCTTTCCCCGTCTCCCTGACGGCCTTTCCGCTCCGCGAGTTGAACGGGACGGTGACCGGCGCCGTGGTGACGTTCGCCGATACATCGGAGCGCGTGGCAGCCCGCGCGGCCATCGAGCACGCGCGGGAAGCCGCCGAGCAGACGGCCCGGACCCGGTCGGCGTTTCTGGCGAACATGAGCCACGAGATCCGGACCCCGCTGAACGCGATTCTCGGCCTCACGGAGCTCCTGTTCGACACGCCTCTCGGGCCCGAACAGCGGCACTCCCTCGATCTGGTGCGCTCGGCCGGCGAAACCCTGCTCACCCTGCTGAACGACATCCTGGACCTGTCGAAGATCGAAGCCGATCAGCTCAAGCTGGAGAGCATTCCCTTCGACCCCGGGCATCTGATCGAATCGACGCTGGCGCTCCTGGCGGTGCGAGCCCGGGAGAAACGCCTCGATCTCATCACGGACGTCCAGCCCGGCGTACCGGTCACGGTCCGAGGGGACCCGACGCGCCTCCGGCAGATTCTCACCAACCTGGTGGGCAATGCGATCAAGTTCACCGAACAGGGCGAGGTGGTCGTCAGCGTCGCGAAGCGGGAGCCGTCGGACGCCGAGAACGTGCTCCTGCATTTCACGGTGCGCGACACCGGGATCGGGATCGCCCCGGACAAGCTCGAGACCATCTTCGAGGAGTTCACCCAGGCCGATTCGTCCACGACCCGCCGGTACGGCGGCACGGGCCTGGGACTCGCCATCTGCCGGCGGCTGGTCCGGCTGCAAGGGGGCGAGCTCCGGGTCGAGAGCCAATTCGGCAAGGGCACCGAGTTCTCGTTCTCCCTCCGCTATCCCGTCGAGAAGGCGACCGCGACGCCGGTGCTGGGCTCGCCCGCCGCTCTCATGGCGAAGATCCTGGTGGTCGACGACAACCCCACCAACCGGCGAATCGTCCGCGAAATGCTGATCGCGGCGGGGTCGCAGGTGGAGGAGATCGGCGAAGCGACCAAGGTGCATCAGGCGGTGCGGGACGCGCACAACGCCAAGCAGTCGTACGATCTGGTGATTCTCGACGGCCAGATGCCGGACCTGGACGGGTTTGCCCTCGCCGCGGCGCTCCGCCAGGACGCGTCCCTCGCGGACCTCCGGTTGATGCTCTTGACCTCGGCGGCCCTGCCCGGGGATGGCCAGCGGTGCCGGGAGCTGGGGATCCAGGGATACCTGCCGAAACCCGCCTACCGGGCCGACCTCCTCGACGCCGTGGCGTCGGTCCTCCGCGGCAAGGTCGATCGCAACGTGGTGACGCGGCACTCGATGGCCGAAGCGCGCCGCGGGATCCGCATCCTCCTGGCGGAGGACAACCCGGTCAATCAGCAGGTCGCCGCGACCATGCTCCGGAAACGCGGTCACCAGGTGGACGTGGTGGACAACGGGCGGGACGCCGTGACCGCGGTGGCGAAAAACCCGTACGACATCGTGCTCATGGACATCCAGATGCCGGAGCTCGACGGCATGGAGGCGACGGCGGAAATCCGGAGGACGAAGAAGGGCGAGAAGCTGCCCATCGTCGCGCTGACCGCGCACGCCCTCACGGGTGATCGCGAGAAGTACCTGGCCGCCGGCATGAACGGATACTTGAGCAAGCCGTTCAAGCCGCACGAACTCTTCGCCGCGGCCGAAGGCTGGGCGGCCGGGGCCGACGGAGAGACGGTGGCCATCCGGGAGCCTGCACCGCAGGAGCCCGCCGTTCCTCCGGCCGCCGACCTGGAGCGCCTGCGGCGCGAGCTCACCGAAGCGGGGGCCGCGGACGCGCTGGGGCCCATTCTCGACACGTTTCTGGCGGACGCCCCCAAACGGATGGAGACGCTCATCGCCGCGATGCGGGCGGGAGACGCTGCCGCCGTCGCGAAGGCCGCGCATGCCTTCAAGTCGGCGTCGGCCACCATCGGCGCTGCGGGCCTCGCCCGGATGCTGGCGGATATCGAGCACCGGGGGAAGGCCAAGACTGTCGACGGGCTCGCCGACCTCGTGGAGGGCGCGCGGAAGGAAACCGATCGCGTCCTCGAGCAGGTGACCAGCGCGCGACCGACGGTCTAGTCGTCGGTCGCGCGGTGGTCATCCTGAGCGAAGCGAAGGATCTCAATCAATCCGGTACG
>DATBCM010000102.1:0-7464 GCA_036270455.1 Gemmatimonadales bacterium
CTTCGACGACATGGAAGCCCGTGAGAAACTCCGCATCTACGACAAGGGTGTGGAGCGACCGCCCGAGTACGCGTCATTCGGTGAAAGTCTGTCCATTCGGGAGGGGGACATCTTCATTCCCCGCCTCCCCAACGTCGAGCCTCTGGCTGCCGAGCTGACGCACTTCGTGCGCGTGGCCCGCGGCACTGAGGCCCCCCGCGCAGGTGCCAAGGAAGGTGTCCAGGTGGTCCAAGTTCTCGAAGCAGCATCCCGCTCTCTCGCGGCCGGCGGCACGCCGGTGACGCTGTGAGCGCCTCCGCCGCCGGAACGCCCGTCGACGCGCTGATCGGCAAAGCGCGCGACCGGAGCGCCGTCTTCGGAATCGTCGGTCTGGGATACGTGGGTCTGCCGCTCGCGATGGAGCTGGTGCGGGCGGGGTACCGGGTCATCGGGTTCGACGTCAACCAGCGGACCGTGGACGGCCTCAACGCCGGCAAGTCGCACATCCAGGATGTGCCGACCCAGGCCGTGGCCGACGCGGTGAAGGCCAAGAAGTTCTCCGCCACGACCGACCTGTCACGCATGGGGGAGCCGGACGCGATCTCGATCTGCGTCCCGACGCCGCTCTCCAAGACCAAGGACCCGGACGTCAGCTACGTCCTCGCGGCTACCGAGTCGGTCAAGAAGACGCTCCGGAAGGGGCAGTTGATCGTTCTCGAGTCCACCACCTATCCGGGCACGACCCGGGAGCTGATGCTGCCCGCGCTCGAGTCGACCGGCATGAAGGTCGGCGTCGACTTCTTCCTCGCGTTCTCGCCCGAACGGGTGGATCCGGGCAATCCCAAGTACAACACGCGCAACACGCCGAAGGTGGTGGGCGGCATCACCGAACACTGCCGGGCGGCAACCGTCGCGCTCTATCAACCCGCCATCGACACGCTGGTGCCCGTCTCGAATCCCGAGGCGGCGGAGCTGGTGAAAATCCTGGAAAATACGTTCCGTTCCGTGAACATCGGTCTCGCGAACGAGATGGCCATCGTCTGCGACAAGCTGGGGGTGGATGTGTGGGAGGTCATCGAAGCGGCTTCCACCAAGCCCTTCGGCTTCATGAAATTCACGCCCGGTCCCGGCGTGGGCGGGCACTGCATTCCGCTCGACCCCCACTACCTCGCGTGGAAGATGCGGACGCTCAACTACAAGACCCGGTTCATCGACCTGGCCGGCGAACTGAACGCCGAAATGCCCGAGTACTGGGTCACCAAGGTGGCGGACGGGCTCAACGACCTGGGCAAGGCGGTGCGGGGGAGCAAGATCCTGGTTGTGGGCGTCGCCTACAAGAAGGACATCGACGACATTCGCGAGAGTCCGGCCCTCGACGTTATCAAGCTGCTGGAGCAGCGCGGCGCGCGGGTGTCGTATCATGACCCGCACATCGCGAGCCTCCACGAGGACAAGCTCGACCTCAAGTCGGTGCCGCTGACCGCTGAGGCCCTGACGCAGGCGGATTGCGTCATCATCGTCACGGACCACACGGGGGTGGACTATCACCTCGTGGCCAAGTCGGCGCGGCTCGTGGTGGACACCCGCCATGTCCTGCCCCGCGGGAGCCGTGCGTGAACGTAGGCGTCGTCGGCACGGGATACGTGGGCCTGGTCGTCGGCGCGTGCCTGGCTGAAACGGGAAACGACGTCGTCTGCGCGGACGTGGACGCCCGCAAAGTCGAGGGCCTGAAGCGCAACCAGCTGCCGATCTATGAGCCCGGGCTCGAGACCCTGGTGGAGCGGAATCAGAAGGACGGACGGTTGTCCTTCACCACCGACGTGGCGGGAGCGGTCGCACGGTCCGACATCATCTTCATCGCCGTGGGGACGCCCCCCGACGAGGACGGCTCCGCGGACCTCCAGCACGTCCTCGCCGTCGCCCGCACCATCGGGCAGCACATGCAGCGGTCGAAGATCGTCATCACCAAGAGCACGGTCCCGGTCGGCACCGCGGAGAAAGTCCGCGCGGAGATTCAGAAGCACACCCAGACGCCCTTCCACGTCTGCTCCAACCCGGAATTCCTGAAGGAAGGGGCGGCCGTCGACGACTTCATGAAGCCCGACCGCGTGGTGGTCGGCGTCGACGCCGATGAAACGGCCCGCGTCCTCGAGGAGCTCTACGCACCGTTCGTGCGGACCGGGAATCCGCTCATCTTCATGGACATTCCGTCGGCCGAAATGACGAAGTACGCCGCGAACGCCATGTTGGCGACCCGGATCTCCTTCATGAATCAGGTCGCCCGCCTGTGCGAGGTGGTCGGCGCCGACGTCTCGCTGGTCCGCAAGGGGATCGGGAGTGACCGGCGGATCGGTCCTGCCTTTCTGTTCCCGGGCCCGGGGTACGGCGGGTCGTGCTTTCCGAAAGACGTGAAGGCGCTCATCAAGACCGGGGACGACCGCGGCGTGTCCCTCGACGTCCTGAAGGCGGTGGAAGCCGCCAATGACCGCCAGAAGCTCATCCTCTTCGACAAACTGACCAAGCACTTCCCGGACGGCCTGAAGGGGAAGACCGTCGCCATCTGGGGTCTGGCATTCAAGGCCGAGACCGATGACGTGCGCGAGAGCCCGGCGCTGGTCCTCGCCGAAGCGCTCCTCGAAGCCGGCGTGAAGGTCCACGTGCACGATCCGGAGGCCATGGAGACCGCGAAGGTGCAGCTGGGAGCGAGAGTGACGTACGCGCCGAACGCCTACGCCGCCCTGGAAGGCGCCGCCGCCCTCGCCATCGTGACCGAGTGGCGCGAGTACCGCAATCCCGATTTCACGAAGATGAAGGGGCTGATGCGTCAGGCGCTGATCGTCGATGGGCGGAATCTCTACGAGCCCGGCCGGCTGGCGGACCTCGGGTTCACCTACGACAGCCTCGGCCGGCGCCTGGCATGCGCCTCCTCGTAACTGGCGCGGCAGGGTTCCTCGGCTCCCACCTCTCCGACGCGCTGATCGCCCGCGGGCACCAGGTGGTGGGGATGGACAACTTCATCACCGGGAACCGTGCGAACATCGCACACCTGGCCGGGAATCCGGCCTGGCAGTTCGTCGAGCACGACGTCACGACGTTCATCAAGCTCGACGGTGCCCTGCACGGCATCCTCCATTTCGCCAGCCCCGCGAGCCCCATCGACTATCTCGAGCTGCCCATCCAGACCCTGAAGGTCGGATCGCTCGGCACGCACAACGCGCTGGGACTGGCCAAGGCGAAGGGCGCGCGCTTTTTCCTCGCCTCCACTTCCGAGGTCTACGGCGATCCGCTGGTCCATCCGCAACCCGAGAGCTATTGGGGCAACGTGAATCCCATCGGTCCGCGCGGCGTGTACGACGAAGCCAAGCGGTTCGGTGAAGCGATGACGATGGCGTACCATCGTACGCACAAGGTGGATACGCGCATCGTCCGGATCTTCAATACCTACGGTCCGAGGATGCGCCCGCACGACGGCCGCGTCGTCTCCAACTTCATCGTCCAGGCGCTTGCCGGAGAACCGCTCACGGTCTACGGCCGCGGCGATCAGACCCGCTCGTTCTGTTACGTGGAGGACCTGATCGAAGGCATCATCCGGCTCTTCGAGCGAGGCGCCGACGAGCCCGTCAACATCGGGAATCCGAACGAGTTCACCGTGCGCCAGCTCGCGGAGCGCGTGATCGCGCTGACCGGAAGCAAGAGCCCCATCGTGGAGCGGCCCTTGCCGACGGACGATCCCAAGGTCCGGAAGCCCGACATCACCCGGGCCAAGGCGCAGCTGGACTGGGAACCGAAGATCACCCTCGACGATGGTCTGCGCCGCACCATCGCGTACTTCCAGGGTCTCAGGCCGCAGTGACGGCGCGGTGGGTCGTGACGGGCGCCGCCGGGTTCATCGGGTCCCACGTGTGCGAGGCGCTAGTGGCTCGCGGCGACGCGGTGGTCGGCATCGACAACTTCGACCCCTTCTACGGTCGCGCCATCAAAGAGCGCAACCTGGCCGGGCTCAAGGGGCGGCGGGAGTTCGAGCTCCGCGAGCTCGACTGCGCCGACGCGGAACTGCCCTGGGATGGGGTGACCGGAGTAGTGCACCTCGCGGCCAAAGCGGGCGTGCGCCCGTCACTGGATGATCCGGCCGCGTACGTCCGGGCCAACGTGCTGGCCACGGTGCAGATCCTGGAAGGGGCCCGCCGGGCGGGCATCCGCCGGATCGTCCTCGCGTCTTCCTCGTCCGTGTACGGAGACACCACGACGCCGCCCTTCGGGGAAGGCGCGCCCGCGATCGAGCCGGTCTCCCCCTACGCGGCGAGCAAGCGGGCGGGGGAGCTGATGGCGGAGGCGTTTGCGCACCTGTACGGCGCTCGCATCGCCAATCTGCGATACTTCACGGTGTACGGGCCCCGTCAACGCCCCGACCTGGCCATCCACAAGTTCACGGCCGCGATCGCCCGGGGCGAGCCGATCCGGATGTTCGGGGATGGATCCACCGAACGGGACTACACGTACGTTTCGGACGTGGTGGCCGGAACGCTGGCGGCGCTGGACTGGACGGGCCGGGCCGCCAGCCCCGAGTCGCGCGCGTTCAATATCGGCGGCGGAGGTCGCGTGCGTCTCGACCGGCTCATCGCCCTGATCGGCGAGGCCTTGGGGGTACCGCCCCGGATCGAGCGGGCGCAGATGCAGCCCGGTGACGTGGTGCTGACCGCCGCCGATCTGTCCCGGTCGGCCGCGGAGCTGGAATACCGGCCCCGGGTGGGCATCGAGGATGGCATCCGGAACTTCGTGACCTGGTACGAGGGAGCCTATGGACGCCAGTCCTGAGCATCTGGTCAATCAGGCGCGGGAGCGGTTTCAGCTCGGCGACTACTATGGCACCATCCATCTCATCGAGGATGTCGTCGCCACCGGCCGCGCGTTCGCCGATGCCCACCATCTCCTCGGGCTTTCCTACTCGCTGGTGGGACAGTACGAGAAGGCGTTGGAGGAGCTGGACGAGGCCCTGGAGCTCAACCCCCGATATGTGGAAGCGCTGGTACACAAGGCGCTCGTGCTGAACCAGCTGGGTCGGGAGGATGACGCCGACGCCGCGTTGCGGCGGGCGGGCCAGCTGGGCAGCGACACCCAGCGCGGGTTTGCCGGGCACGTGGCGGCCAAGCTCGCCAACCACCATGCCGGCCTCGGCGATGCCTACGTCGAGGCGGGCGGCCTGGGGGAGGGGATCCTGCAATACCAGGCGGCCCTGGCCCTCGGACCCGGCTTCCATGATTTGAGGTATAAGCTCGGGCGGTTGCTCCTGGAGGCGGGACGGGTGCTCGAGGCGCGAGAGCAGTTTGAGGTAATCGTCCGGGACCGGCCGAATTTTCTGGATGCCTCGGCCATGCTCGGACTGGCGTGCTACTTGTCGGGCGACGGCCTCACCGCTCGACGGGTGTGGGAGGACCTCCGCGACCGCCGGCCGGAGGATCCGCGCGTCGAAGCGTATCTCGGCATGCTCGACCGTGGGGAAGAACCAGCCCCGGTTGCCAAGCAGTCGGAACCAGGCCGGACCAAGAAGAAAAAGAAATCGTGAAGCGTCTGGGAATCGTGCTCCTGGTGACCGCCTTGGCCTGCGCGCGCAGCGCCGCGGACCATGAGGCGCTCGGGGACCAGAAATACGCCGCGGGATCGTACCGCGATGCCCTGGCGGAATATCAGCTGGGCCTCAAGGCGAATCCCGGGAACTCGGGATTGCACGCGAAGACCGGCGCCGCCGCGCTCCATACCAGCGATGCCGGTCTGGCCGCCGCGGAGTACCGGGCGCTGGGGGTGAGCGACCGTTCCCGCGTCGACGAAGCGGCGGACGGTCTGGAGCGGGCCGCGCGTCTGGCGCAGCTGTCACAGGACCATGCGACGCTGGCATTCGCGGTCGCGGCATTGCGCGCACTGGCGCCGGGACGGCCCCTCGGCGCGTACGCCAGGGCGGCGCTGGGTGACGCCCTGACGCGTGGCGACGCCGGGGACGCCCTCAATCTGCTGCCGATCGCGATTGCGACGACGGCGGATCCGCGCGCGGCCGACTCGCTGCTGTTCGTGTACGGTGAGGAGCAGGCCCGCAACAAGGCGTGCGACACGGCGTCGTCGGCGTTCAACGCGGTGCTGGAGCGGAAGCACAACGCCGCGGTGGTGGACGACGCCCGTGCCGGTCTGGCGGCCTGTGCGCTGATCACCGGTCAGAATCTGCTGGCGCAGGGGAAACCGACGGATGCGGAGCCGTGGTTCAGTCGAGCCACCGCGCCCGAGGCCGCCGCGGAGGTGAGCCGGATGGCGTGGCTGGGTTTGGGAGATGTGCGCCTGGCGCAGGGTGATGTGCCGGGCGCGCTCGAAGCGTATCAATCGGCACTGACGGGGGCAGCCCCGGGAGATTCCATCAGCGTGATGGCACAAAACAAGATTGCGGCGTTGGGGCGGGCCGTAACGCCTCCCGACTCACACCAATGACGCGGGCCGGTATCTGCGCCGTCCTCCTCGCGCTCGCCGGGTGCTCGACCCAGACCGTCAAGACGGGGGTGACACCCGAGACCCAATTCGCCGAGGCCCGTGCCTACTTCCATCACGGCGACTTCGACAAGGCGCTGACTGCCTACCGCCGGCTCATGTTCGAGCTGAATCCCGGCGACCCCCAGCTGGCGGAGGCGCGGTATTACGCGGCCGAGTGCCAGTTCCAGCAGGGACTCCTCGTCGAGGCGGCGCACGCGTTCCGCGACGTCGCCGATCAGTCTCCCGAAAGTCCCTTCGCGCCCGTCGCCCTGCTGCGAGCGGGGGATGCGAACCTGCGTACCTGGCGCGACCCCGAGCTCGATCCGACGCCCGGGCAGACCGCACTCGCCATTTACCAGGAGCTGGTCGGCCGCTACCCCGGCACCGAGGCGGCGGCGCGGGCCCAGGTCCGCGTGCACCAGCTGAACGACCAGTTCGCAACCAAGGCCTATGCGAACGGGATGTTCTACTTCCGGCGGCGGGCCTACGACTCCGGCATCATCTATTTCAAGGACGTCATCGCCACGTATCCGGAGAGCGGCCTCGTGACCGACGCCCTCCTGCGGTTGGCCGACACGTACTCGATCATCGGGTACCAGGACGAGCTGAAGGAAGTGTGCGGCACGCTGCGCCGGTTTCATCCCGCCCAGGCCGTCACCGCCCGCACCTGCCCGCCTGATTCGACGACCGCCGCGCACTGAGCGCCGTGGACGCCCTCTTCGGCGGCTCGTTCGATCCCGTACACCTCGGTCATCTGGTGGTCGCGGAGGCCGCCGCCGATGCCCTGGGCTCGGGCGTCCGCTTCGTGCCTGCCCGCGAGCAGCCGCTGAAACGGGATGGCCACGGCGCACCGGCCTCGCACCGGGCCGCCATGCTCTCGCGGGCCCTCGCGGGAAACCCAAGGTTTTCCGTGGAACCCATGGAATTGGAGCTGCCCCCGCCGTCCTTCACGGTTTCCACTCTGCGGGCCCTGGC
>DATBCM010000103.1:0-1569 GCA_036270455.1 Gemmatimonadales bacterium
GGTAGGGAGTGTCAGCGGAGGGGCCGTCTCTGGACCGGGGTGCTCATGCTCGGGATCTCTGGCCTCTGGCCCGGTCGGGCCAGGGCGCAACTCCCCGGCATCGACGTCTTCCTCTATCACTTCGAGCTCGCTCTCCCCGACTCCGGCGTCGCCTTCCATGGTACCGCGACCGTCGTCTATCGCCAGATGGCCGGAGCGGGGGACAGCCTCGCGCTCGATCTCGTCGGCATGCACGTCGACTCAGTCCTGAATCCATTCGTTTCCGACGCGGCGACCGACCACTTCGCGTACGACGGGCACTCGCTCCGCATTCCGATCGCCCCGGCACCCAAGACCGGCTCGGCGCTCGGGCGCGTCACGGTGATCTATCATGGCGCGCCGACCGACGGCCTTCTGGCCGGCTCCGACGGCAGAGGCCACGCGGGCCTCTTCGCCGACAACTGGCCGGAGCGCGCCCGGTACTGGCTGCCGACGGTCGACGAACCGGGAGACAAAGCGGCGGTCGACTTCGTGGTGACGGCGCCCGCCAGCTGGCGGGTGGTCGCGAACGGCGCCCTGGTGGACACCACCGCGGCGGGGAACGGGCGGGTGCAGTGGACCTGGCGCGAGCGCCGCCCCATTCCCACCTACACGATGGTGGTGGCGGCGGGTCCGATGGTCCGCAGCGTGCATCCCGCGGCGGGCACGTCCACCACTCCCGTTCCGGTGGATGTCTGGACCTGGCCCGACGACTCCGCGTACGCCGACTCGGTGCCGTTCCATGACGTCACCTCCGTCGTCGACGTCCTGTCGCGGCTCATCGGACCGTTCCCCTACGAGAAACTCTCCCACGTCGAGTCCGCGACGAAGTACGGCGGCATGGAAAACGCGTCAGCGATTTTCTATCCCGTGAAGCCGTACGCCGACCGCGGAATGCACGAAGGCGTGGTCCGGCACGAAACCGCGCACCAGTGGTTCGGGGACGCGGTGACTGAACGTGACTTTCACCATCTCTGGCTCTCGGAAGGTTTCGCCGACTATTTCGATCTGGTATCGGGCGCGGACCTGCACGGCGACTCCGTTCTGACCACCGGCATGCAGGCGTACGCCGCGAGCTACTTCAAGTCGAAGGTGGTCGACCGGCCCATCATCGACTCGACGGAAACCGATCCCGCCAAGCTCCTGAACGCGAACAGCTACCAGAAGGGCGCCTGGGTGCTGCACATGCTGCGGCACGAGATCGGCGACTCGGCGTTCTTCCGCGGGGTCCGCGACTACTACAGCACCTGGCGGGATTCGAGCGTCGTGTCGGCCCAATTCCAGCAGATCATCGAGAAGCGGGCCCGGAAGAACCTCGACTGGTTTTTCAAGCAGTGGCTCCGGCAGCCGGGCTATCCCCAGCTGACCGTGGTCTGGCACTACGAGCCGTTCAAACACCAGGCGGTGGCGAACATTCAGCAGAGCCAGAACGCCGCCTGGGGGGTGTTCCGCCTGACGAAGGTCCCCGTGGTGTTCGAAGGGCCCGACGGGAAGACGGTGCGCCGGGCCATCGACGTCGATGGGCCGCCATCCTCCGAGCGCATGGATGTT
>DATBCM010000104.1:0-2363 GCA_036270455.1 Gemmatimonadales bacterium
TGCGGGCGGCGGCGTCTTCCACCCGATCGTTCAGCGCCGCGTTGTTGACGAGGATGTCGACCTTCGAGAACCGGGTCTTGATGTCGGCCCGGAGTTTCTCGAGCGACCTTGGGTCAGTCACACTTGCCGTCACGGCGTGCACCGGCCCCACGCCGGGCACGGCCCGCACCGCCTCGGCGACTTTCGCCATCCCCGATTCGTTCAGATCCACCAACACCACCGTCGCCCCGGCCTCGGCGAGCGCCAGCGCGTGCTCCCGGCCCAGGAGCCCCGAGGCTCCCGTCACGACCGCGACCTCCCCCTTGAGCGAGAACCGGGACACCTGCCGGGGCTTGGTGTTGAAGCCGGTCGCCCGCCGGAACGACGTCTCGATCGGCGTGCCCTGAATCCGGGCCCGCACGTCCCCCGCCCCGAGCGCTTCCTTCAGCAGCGGGAGCACCTCGGCATACGCGCCGAGGATGTGGTCGACGTCGTCGTCGTCATGCGCGGCGCTCACCACGTGGCTGCCCGACCACAGCACGCCCCGCCGCAGCAGCTCCTGGTGCACCAGGCTCTTGGAGAGGAGCGGATCGGCGCCGGGGAACGTGAGGAGAGACCGGCACCCGGCACCCTGGCACTTCACGCGGTCGGCCAGGCCGATGGACTCGGCGAGGGCGTTCACGCCGTCCCGGATCCGTGCGCCCACCCGCGCCAGGTGGCTGGGCACGTCCTCCGCCACCAGGGTGTCGATGGTCGCCTGGGCAGCCGCGAGCGACAGGGCTTCCCCGCCGAACGTGGTGAAGAAGAACACGTCCTTGTCGAAAAGCCTCATCACATCGGCCCGCCCCGCGAGGACGGAGAGGGGCATCCCGTTGGCAACGGCTTTCGAGAACGTCGCGAGATCGGGCCGCACGCCGAAGTGCTGCTGGGCGCCTCCGACCGCGAGTCGAAAGCCGGTCCACATCTCGTCGAAGACGAGCAACGCGCCATGCAGTGTGCAGCGCTCCCGGAGGAGCTCGAGGAACCCCTGGTGCGGCTCCTCGAACACCATCGGCTCGAGAATCACGGCCGCGACGTCGTCGTCCATCGCCGCCAGGAAGGACTCGGGGTTGTTGTAGTCGAAGGTGTACGTGTCTTCCCGCACGGCATCCGTGATCCCGGAGGCCCGGTCCGTGGTCCCCACGAACCAGTCGTGCCACCCGTGATAGCCGCAGCAGAGGACCTTGCTCCGGCCCGTGAACGCCCGCGCCAGACGAATCGCGGCGCTGGTCACGTCCGCGCCCGTCTTCGAGAACCGCACCGAGTCGGCACAGGGCACCACGGCCCGGATCTGCTCCGCCACCTGCACTTCGAGGGGATGCATGAGCGAGAACGTGATGCCGTCGTCGAGCTGCCGGCGGATCGCGGCGTCCACGGCCGGGTGCCCGTACCCCAGGACCAATGGTCCGACGCCCATCGTCATGTCGAGATAGCGGGTGCCGTCCACATCCCACACGTGACTGCCCCGGCCCCGGCGCAGGTACTTCGGTGACACTCCCAGGACGTGCTGCCCCGGTCCCTTGGCCAGGGTCTGGGTTCCCGCGGGGATCAATCCGCGGGCGCGCGTCCACCAGGCGTCGGATTCGTGGGTCTGCGGGAGCGGCGCGGATTCGATGAGAGCGTCAAGCATAGGCGGAGACCGAGACCCGTTTATGGAGGGCGGAGGCGACGCGGGCGGCGATCGCCCCCGGCGTGAAGGCCGCATCGGCCAGGACGTCTGGGAGCAGGGCGGGCGTGAACCAGCGGTCGCGGCAATTGATCGGGAGCACGCGAGCCCGCACGGACTCGCGCACCAGCAGCTCGGCCACGGCCGAGTAGAGGCCGCCCGTCTCGAAGTGGTCTTCGATGGTCACGAGCAGCCGGGCGTGGCGGGCGGCGTCGAGGACCGCCGGTTCATCGAGGGGCTTCACGGTCCGGACGTTGATGACGCGAACCGCGCAGCCATCCTGACGAAGACGGCCGGCGGCTTCCCACGCCTCCCGGAAGAGCGCGCCGCTGACCACCAGGGCCACATCATCCCGCTCCCCCGCCTCGAAGACTTCCGCTTGCCCGATGTGGAGCGGACGGTGCGGGGTGACGACGGGCCGGTCGCAGTAGCGGATATACCAGGGGTGCGGATCGGCCAGCACGGCGGGAAGGCCGGTCACCAGGTCCCCGAGGTCCGTGGGACAGAAAACCCGCATCGAGGGAATGCCGCGCATGAGCGCGACGTCCTCGAGGGCCTGGTGGGTCGGACCATTGGCTTCGGACAGCACGCCGGGCACCGCGCCGACGAGTTTCACGGGAAGGCCGGGAATGCCGACGTCCGTGCGGATGAACTCGAAGGCCCGCATGGTGAGGAACGT
>DATBCM010000105.1:0-2488 GCA_036270455.1 Gemmatimonadales bacterium
CTGGTAGAGAATCACCCGTTTTCCCCCGGCCAGCACCACGTCCGCGTAACAGCGGATGATGGGCGAGCGCCACCACTCGTCGTCGATTCTCCAGATCTCGCGGATCTCTTCCACGGGGAGGTCCCCCTCCGCCCGGTGCACGCACCGCGGCAGACCCTCCACGTCGGTGGAGACCAGCACCTTGGCCGGGAGGTTCAGGGCTCGAAGTCGATCAGCGCGTAGCGGCGTTCGGGGAGTCGGGACCACGGTTGGACCTCGATGACGTGTTGAAGGAAGGGACGGCGGAACCGGAGGCGGATTTCGTGGGCGGCGGTGCGCAGGGAGTCCCGGCGGCGGGCCCGGGCTTCCGCGCCGGCGTCCCCGGCGAAGAGCTG
Organism: Gemmatimonadales bacterium; assembly: GCA_036270455.1. Classification (GTDB taxonomy): domain Bacteria; phylum Gemmatimonadota; class Gemmatimonadetes; order Gemmatimonadales; family GWC2-71-9; genus 40CM-2-70-7. The sequence goes on from DATBCM010000105.1 coordinate 375, forward strand.
GAGCTCGGTGGTGCCGGGCGCGAAATCAGTGAACAGAATCGTGAGCTTTTCGACGGCCCCGGTGAGGGGGGTCTGCTCGATCCGGACCCGGAGGAGGGCCAGGAGCCGGTCGAGGGTGGCGGTGGGGTCTTTCAGTGTGAAAGTGGCGAGCCAGGAGCCCCCATGATCGATCTTGGCGACGGCCTGCATCTCCCGCACCCGCCATCCGATGCGCCGGGGGTGGGCGAGGGCAAGGGTGAGGATGCGGGTGAAGGCTTGAAGCAGGAATTCCCGCTCCGCCACCGGCGTATAGAACGTGAGGGACTGGACGATCGGCTCGGGTGTCCGGCGTCCCACCACCGGTTCGACGACCTTTCCTGATGCCAAACGCCAGAGCGTGCGGCCGGCGTCGCCGAACTGTGACGTGACCGCCTCTTCCGGAAGGGACGACAGGTCGCGCAGCGTCGAGAGTCCCAGGCGGAGGAGCCGTCGGTGGGTGTCGGTGTCGAGCGGGAGCACGGCAAGGGGCTGGGAGGCGAGAAAGGCTTGTTCGGTGCCGGGGGCGACAATGACTGGGGCATTGGGTTTCGCTTTCGAAGCGGCCACCCAGGAAGTGAATTTTCCGAGGGCGATACCGATTCGAGCTCCAAACGCGGAACCCGCACACGAAACTCCCATGTCGGTTCCGCGTTCCGCGTTCCAAGTTCCGCGTTTGATCGCTTCGATCTGATGATAGAGGTTTCCATGAATCCCCTCCAGCCCATCCAATCCCACAAAGACTCTGCCCAGCTCCGCGGGTTCGACCACGGGACTCACGTTGGTCAGGGACCCGAGGAGAGACGAGAAACGCTCGTCGTAGTGCACGGGGTCGGCTTCACAGAGCTTGAGCGTGGGGGCGAGGCCGATCGCCTGACTCACCGTCATCCCCGAGCGCACGCCGACGCGCCGGGCGTGCCGGGAGACTTGCCAGACTTTGCGCGCGTCGTCAGGAGAAAGCACGGCGGCGGGGCCGGTGGTGAATCCGGGGTGGCGGGCTTCCTCGCAGCGCAGGGCGAACTGGGGGATCCAGCAGCAGGCCGCGAGGTCGCTCGTGAACGGGCGGGGAGTAGAGGTCGTCATTGCGGAAAGGGTTTCGGACCCCGAATATATCCCGAAGATTCAAGAACCCGCAAGGACACAGAGAAATGAGCCCTAGACGCCAGCCGTCCCTCTTTGACGACGCGCCGTTACCGGAGCCCTCCGAGGAGCTCAAGTCACTCGGGAAAAAGCTCCCGGCCAACGTTCGTTTGGGGACCACCACGTGGACTTATGACGGGTGGAAAGGGACGGTCTACCACCGCGACTACCGGGGGCCCGAGCCGGCTCGGCGCCTGGAGGAGTACGGCCGGTATCCGCTCTTTCGGGTGGTGGGGATCGACAGCGCGTACTACGAGCCGCCGACCGAGGAGACACTCGCCGCGTATGCCAGAGCGCTTCCGCCGGGGTTCCCCTGCGTGAGCAAGGTCTGGGACCGGATCACCGTGAAGCGGTTCACGCGCGATCCGCGGTGGGGGAAGGAGGCGGGACAGGTCAATCCGGACTTCCTGAATGCCCAGTTGTTCAAGGACGGGGTGCTCTTGCCGTACTCTCGCGCATTCAAGGATCACGCGGGATGTTTCGTCTTCGAGTTTCAGGCGATGCATGGCAAGGACCTGCCCGATCCGTTGAAGTGGGCCGACCAGCTCGACGGATTCCTGAAAGAGCTGCCGAGGGATTTCCGGTACGCCGTGGAATTAAGGAATGCCGAGTTGGTGCATCCGATACACGGTGAGGTGCTGAAGCGAAACGGGGTGGCGCACGTGTTCAACTCGTGGACCGCGATGCCGACGATCGGCCAGCAATTGCAGCTTTCGTGGGTGTTCCCCGCGGCCTTCACGGTGTCGCGGGCGCTGCTCAAGCCGGGCCGCTCGTTTGCGGATGCCGTGAAGCAATTTCAGCCCTACGACCGGATCCGGGAGCCGGCGCCGGAAATCCGGGAGGATCTCTTGAAGCTGATCGATGCAGCGATCGCCCGGCGCCTGGAGGCGCTGATCATTCTGGGGAATCGGCTGGAGGGGAATTCGCCGGGGACGATTCGGGCGTTGACGGAGGCGTGG
>DATBCM010000106.1:0-2722 GCA_036270455.1 Gemmatimonadales bacterium
TCAGGAGATTGTTGAAGTCGTGGGCCACCCCGCCGGCCAGGTTGCCCACCGCTTCCATTTTCTGTGCTTGGCGGAGCTGCCGCTCCATCGTCGCGCGTTCGGTGACGTCCTCTCCGATGCTCAGCGTCCCGGTGGGTCGGCCCTCGGCGTCCCGGACCACGGTGTTGTGCCAGGAGATCATTCGCTCCTTCCCCGCCTTGGTGAGGATCGGGTTCTCGTAGTGCGGATGGAGCTCCTGTCCCACCAGATTCTGGAACGCTTCGCGCAACGAGGCGCGGAGCGCTTCGGGGACGAAGCGCTCAGCCCACTCCACGCCGATCACCTCCTGCACGGTGTATCCCGTGAGCGTCGTGAAGTATGGATTCACATAGTCCACCCGGCCCCGGGCGTCGAGACCGAGGACGACCAAGTTCACCGTCTCGAAGAGCGTACGGAGGCGCCGCTCGTTCCGGCGCAGCGCGTTCTCCGCCTGCTGGCGCTCCGTGATATCCAGCGCCACCCCCGCGATCCGGTACACCTCACCCCGTTCATCGGGAATCGGGACCGCGTGGGACAGGATTCTGCGCACCGCACCGTCCGGCCGACGGATACTGAACTCGATGTCGCCGGGGTCGCGGCCCAGGCGACCCTCGGCGATGTACGCCTGGTGCGGGTTGAGGGTCCGGGTGGTGCAGCCCCAGGTCCGTTCGTACGCCGGGTTGATGTAAACCGTTTTCCGGAACTGTGCCTCCATGACGAAGAACACTTCTCTGATGTTGTCCGCGATCTGCCGGAAGCGCTCCTCCCGCTCCCGGATGCTGAGCTCCGCCTGCTTGCGCTCGATGGCGTAGTGGATGACGCGGGCCAGGAGACGTCCCTCGATGCGGCCTTTGACCAAGTAGTCCTGCGCGCCGTCGCGCACCGCCTGGAGCGCGAACTCCTCGTCGTCCAGCCCCGAGATGACGATGATCGGCTGTGAGCGGGCTCCACGATACGCCCGGCGGAACGTCTCCAGGCCCACACTGTCGGGCAGCCCCAGGTCGAGGAGCACGACGTCCACCGCCAGGCCGCTCAGGCGCTCCAACGCGGGGGCCAGCCTATCCACCTGTTCCAAGTCGAACACCGTCGCATCCGCCTCGCGCAGCATCTCGGTGATGAGACGGGCATCGCCTGGGTTGTCTTCCACCAGGAGGACCTTGATGGGATGAGCGCCCCGCGCGGCGGTCATGGTCGGGAGAGTTTCACATCTCCGAGGCGTTCACAAGCGGAGGGGGGACGAAGCGGGGTGATGCCAACAGATGGACCGTTGCGTCGACGAAGGCGGTCGTCTCGACGAATGGGAACGGCTGCCGCCGCCCGCGAACACCAGGGGAGGCCGCATCATGCGACCAACATAAAGGCCCGTACCGCGCACCGCTACAGCGCCCGCCTCGTTGACGTTGTTAGAGGTGCCCGCTAGGTTCCGCTTGATTTTACAGGTTTTCTCGGCAGGGTCGAGTCTATACAACGTACGTAGAAGCTTAGATAACATGTAGTTGAGGGTGGTTAGCTCAGCTGGTTAGAGCGCCGGTCTCACATACCGGAGGTCACAGGTTCGAGCCCTGTACCGCCCATTAGTTGATAGACGGTTAGTCGTTAGACGGTTAGTCAGCCACCGGAGATTAATCGGTGATTGCACCGCCCACGCGAATGTTCCCACCCCAAGCCCTCACTAACCGCCTAACAACTAACCGTCTAACCGCCTGCCGTTAGTGCATCGCGCTCTTCTAGTCTCTCACCGTTACGTCGCAGCCGACAATCGCGGGAAGGCGAGAGCCTTGGCCGCGCGCGGCCTCGAAGTCACCATCGCCGTCCCCCAACGCTGGCGCGAGCCGGTGCTCGGCCGCCTGGTGGAGACCAGCTGGGAGCGCCAGAGCGGCGTCGAGGTCTTTCCGGTGCAGGTCTCGGCCCCGGGAGATCCGGCGCGTTACCGCTTCGCCCGCCGGGTGCTCGGCACCCTGCTCCGGGACAAGCGGCCCGAGCTCATCCAGATAGAGGAAGAGCTGGGCACGGAGGTCACGCGCCAGGTGGTGAAGGCCGCGGCGCGCCTCAAAATCCCCGTCGTCATCGGCGTGGCGGACAACGTGCCGGGGAACCGCACCGGGGAGCGGGGGCTGTTGGCCCGGTTTCGCCGGCGTCGCCTGCTCCGCCACGTGCGCGGCGTGCTCGCGGCCAGCGAGAGCGCGGCCGCCCTCGTCCGGGCCGACCGGGACGCGGTGCAGGTCACCGTCATTCCTCATCTGGGCGTGAAGGCCCCCACGCACCCCGAGCACACCGATCACGAGGGCATGTCGCTCGGGTTCGTGGGGCGACTGGTGCATCGCAAGGGGCTCGATACCTTGCTGGAGGCTCTCACCCGGCACCGGGAGCTGACGTGGAGCCTGACGGTGGTGGGCGACGGGCCGGCGCGCGAGGAGCTCGAGGCGTTGGCGAGTGCCCGGCGCCTCGCGGCGCGGATCCGGTGGGTGGGTGCCGTGTCGCCCGCCGATGTCGCGAAGACGTGGCCCCTGTTGGACGTGCTGATTCAGCCCTCGCGGTCGTCCGAAGAGTGGAGCGAGCCGACCGGCCACACGGTGGCCGAGGCGATGGCGAATGAGGTGGCGGTGATCGGGACGTCGTCGGGGGCCGTATCGGAAGTGATCGGCGACGCGGGGCTGGTGGTGCCGCCCGACGATCCGGACGCGCTGGCCAAGGCCATCGGCGG
>DATBCM010000107.1:0-5056 GCA_036270455.1 Gemmatimonadales bacterium
GGCGGAGCTACCGGCGGGGCGACCGGCATCACGGGGGCTGCAGGCATCCGCGGAGCCGTTGGAGGCACCGCGATGGGCGACCGCGCCGGCGGGGCCATCATCGGCGGAGCCACCGGCGGACGCACAGGCGCGACCGGGGGCGGGAGGGGGGGGGGCGGCGCAAACTGCGGCCGGGGCGGAGCTGCGAACGCGGGCGGCTGAGGGGCCGGGGGCGCGGGCGTGAACACGGGAGCCGCAGGCGGCGGTGCCGGTGCGGCCATCGGAATCGGCGCGGGAGGCGGCATGGGCACCGGGGGTGCCGGAGCCGCGGCGGCAGCGAGTGTCGGTGTGGGGGCGGCGGTCGCCGGTTGGGTGCCGTTCGAGGAGACCGGGAATACGTTCGAGCATACCGAACAGCGCGCGCGAACGCCTCCGGCGGGGACTTTCGCCGGGTCCACGCGGTAAACGGTTTCGCACGACGGGCACGTGACGTTCACGGAGCTCCTGGTTCGCTTCTCTATTCAGGCGTGTCGCCGGACTCGTGATCGCGGCGGCGGTCCACGACGAATACCGATCCGGCCTGGGTCTTGGCGTAGCTCTTCATTTCCGTCGCCAGCTCGCTGACTTGCGCGGGGTGCGCGAACCGGCGGTGCTGGTTGGTGACGATGCCGATGGACAGCGTCATCAGTGGCACGCGATGCAACTGGCCCCGGCGGTCCTTCCCAAAGTAATACCCGGCGCGACGGTCCTGCTCGTTGTACTGATAGGGGATCAGCGTGTCGAACACCGTGAGGATCTCGCCGCAGACCTCGGTGATCGCGTCCACGGGGATCATGAAGATGAAGTCGTCGCCGCCGATATGACCGACGAAGCCCCGCGGCCCCGCCATCCCTTTCACCACGTCATGCAAGATCCGCGACAGCAAATAGATGACACGGTCGCCGTCATAATAGCTGTACCGGTCGTTGTATTCCTTGAAGTGATCCAGATCGGCGTAGCAGACCGCGAACCACTCCCCCGCTTCCATGCGCCGGCGGATCTCGCGCTCGATCTCCGTCGTGCCCGGCAGGCGCGTCGAGGGATTCACCGCGACGTCCCGCTCGGTGCGGGCCAGGAGGCCATCCAGGCGAACCGTCTGCTCCACGGGCTCCAGCAGCGGGGTCAACACCTCGTCGGCCCCGGCCGCAAACCACTCGCGCACCCGGTCGGTTACGTGCCGCCCGGCGACTGCCGCCAGGGGGACGATGGCGGTATATGGGTCCCCCTTGAGCCGGGAGCACAACTCGAGAGAGGCGGCCCCGTCCGAGTCCGCATCCACGAGCACCAGGAGGGGCAGCGAGCGCAGCACCATCTGCTGGACCACGGCGGGGTCCGATACCGGGACCAGGCCGGCCTTTCGCCCCGTGATCCAGGGGAGAAGGGTGTCTGGAACGGGGCGGCCAGTTGGTGAAAAGAAGAGAATCGTCTGGCGCGTCCGCACCGGATTCCTCGCGTAAAAGTCGAGCGCGTCGAAACTTAGGCCCCCTCAGGGGCGGTGTCAAACGAAGCGGGTCAGAACGCCACGCGGACCGATACGAGGGAGAAAGCCGGTGTCAGGAAGGTCTGGAGGCTGGTGGTGCGGTGGGTAGCGGACGTCAGGCGGTTGGAGATCAGGGCGTCGAGGGCGCTCACAATGTGATTGGCGAGCAGGATTCCGAGTTGGCCCTGGGCGTTCCGGTAGCCGTCATCGCTGGTCTTGATGAGGTCGCGGAAGGACTGCTGTTGCAGGCTGGAGTTCTGCCAGGACCAGTAGTAATGGGGGCCGATGGCGTGTCGCACATAAAACGAGTCCGCGGCGAGGTACGGTTGGCTGTTCAACGGCGGTGGGACGTCGGGGTCGGCCCAGTAGGTACGACGAGCGAGGAGCCAGACCGAACCGTTGTATGTCGTCGGGTCCGTTTCCGGAACGATCGCGGCCCCCGATCCGAGGCTGAACCGGCCCGATGCCGTGAACTTCTCCATCTGCTCGTAGTACTCGAAGATCGTGTCCCGGCGGGCTGATGCGAACCCCCGTTGCGCCACGGCGAACGCGAGCTGGTGGTAGAGGTCGGCGTTCACGTTGGCGTCGTGCTGGACCTGGATGTAGCGTGAAAGCGCGTACAGCTCCACGGCGCCGTACACCGCCGCCCGGTCCTGTCCGGAAAGTGCCTGCCCCATCCCGGGCACGAAGAGTGACGCGAGGGGCCGCACCCACGACTTCTCGCGGAGCGCCGCCGAATCCACCTGCGCCGCGACCGGGGTTCCGAGCCCGACCGCGACCGCCACGCCAAGCGCGATCCGGTGGTAGCGGCGCATCAGAAGGTCAGGCTGAACGAAATGAAGGTCGGATTCGTGCCCAGCAGGTCGGTGGCCTGCATGAAGGTCCGCGCGAAGTCGAGGCTCAAGGCGCCGGTGTGGACGCCCATGCCCACGCTCGGCCCGGACAGGCCCTGGCGGGCGAACGCGTATCCGGAGCGGATCCGGATCGTGTCGTGGTAACCCAGGTCGATGCCGATCCGCATCTCGGGCGGCGCCGAATTGTCCCAGGGGCGGTCCACGTCGGCGGCGATCCGGACGTCCACGTGGTTCAGCGCCTGCCCGAGATCGAACCGGCTGGAGTCCGGCACCGAGAGCGTCGTGCCCTCGCCCGTCTCCGGCGATTGGAGGTCGATCCGGTACAGCGCGCCGAAGTTGAGGCGCGCGGGAAGCGGGTCGGCCTGTGCGGCGTTGTTGACCTGCAGGCGGAAGCCGATGTCCTTCACCGCCGCGCCGAAGCGCAGCGCGCCGCCCGACCCAACGGAGAATTGGGTGCCGATATCAAACGCGTGCGTCAGCGCGTCGCCGCCGCTGGGGAGTCCCGAGCAGTTGCCCTGACAGTTGATGTCGAACTGCACCAGCTTGTAGGTCATCCCCACCGTGACGGTACCGGCCACCGACGTCGCGAACGAGGCCAGGTACTCGAGGTTGCGGGGGGAAATCGTCGCGATGGTGCTCAGGCTGTCGGGGCCCGCGTCCTGCGTGCCGTAGTCGAGGAGGAGGACGCCGATGCCGAAGGTGCCGATGCCCCGCCGGGGCACGAACATGGTGATGGCCGTCAGTGGTCCGGCGACGAAGGTGGCGCTGTTGAGCGTGAACTCGCTCGAGGTGATGCTCGCGAGTCCCGCGGGATTCCAGAACACGGCATCCCCGCGTCCCTGCAACGTCGCACCGGCCTGCCCCATCCCCACCGCCTGGGCCCCGACTGGGAGCAGCAGAAACACGGCGCCGGCGTTGGTGAGCTCCGCCGACGACTGGGACTGCGCCGCGAGCGCCGCACCGGCCAGCGCGAGTCCCGCAGCAAGGGCGACGGCCTCTCTAGAAGGGTTTCGCTTCATCCACCAGCATGACCGGAATGTCGTCTTCGACGGGATACGACAGCCGACACGCGGGACACACCAGCGTTTCCGCGGGCGCGGTCCGGTGTTCGAGCGGGCCCTTGCACTTGGGACAAACGAGGATCGCGAGCAGGTCGGGCGAGAGGCTCATCCGATGGAATACCCCAGGCGCTTGAGGGAAGATGCATCCGTGCGCCAGCGCGGCATCACCTTCACGTGAAGATCCAGAAACACCGGCTGGCCGATGAGGGCCTCGATCCGCTCCCGGGCCTTCTGCCCGATGGCCTTGATCACGTTGCCCCCCGCCCCGATCACCATGCCCTTCTGGCTGTCACGTTCCACATACACCGTCGCCCGAATATATACCGGCGTTTCGGCCTCTCGGAACTCGTCGATGGCACAGGCCAGGCTGTACGGCAACTCCTCCCGCAACTCCCCAAAAGCGGCTTCCCGCACGTACTCGGCCGCGAAGAAACGGAGGGGCTGTGTGGCCAGGTCGTCGTCAGGATAAAGGAAAGGGCTCTCGGGCAAGTGGGCGCCGAGGGCCTTCCGGAGCGCCTCGACCCCGGCGCCGGTGGTGGCCGAAATCGCGATACCGCCGGTGGGCGGCTCCGCGGCGGGTCGCAGGTCCCGTTTGGTGTACACCGTGACCACCGGCGCGCGCGGAGCGCGCTCGAGCCCAGCGACCGACGCCAAGGGCGGTGCGTCTCCGTCTCCCAGGGGATGGAGGTACGCGATGACGTCGGCGTCCTCCAGGGTGGCGAGCGCGGCGGCGCGCATCACTTCCTGCAGCCGGTATTCGGGGTCGAGCAGACCAGGCGTGTCCGTGAAAATGAACTGGGCGTCGGCGGTCGTGACGAGCCCGACGACGGGCAGGCGGGTGGACTGCGGCTTGGGGGACACGATGGCCAGATGCTGGCCGACGAAGGCATTCAGCAGGGTCGACTTCCCGACATTCGGGCGGCCGACGAGGGCGACGATCCCGCAACGGGGCATGGGGTCAAAGGTAAGGGAAAAACGAAGCGCCGAGATTGCTCTCGGCGCTTCGAAAGATTGGCTGGCGGCGGCCTACTCTCCCACGGTCTCGCAACCGCAGTACCATCGGCGCTGACAGGCTTAACGACCGTGTTCGGGATGGGAACGGGTGTGGCCCTGTCGCGCTAGTCACCAGCCATAAAACTGAAGACATCCGACGGCCATGTGTGTGTGTTCGAGTCATCTCACCGAAGACTGCGAAGAGATCAAGCCTCACGGGCAATTAGTACGGCTCGGCTGAAGCGCTCGCGCGCCTTGCACCTGCCGCCTATCAACGTGGTAGTCTCCCACGGCCCTTTAGGGGTCTTGCGACCCGGGAGTGTTCATCTTGGGGAGGGTTTCCCACTTAGATGCATTCAGCGGTTATCCCCGCGCGACATCGCTAACCGGCGTTGCTCCTGGCGGAACAGCCGGGACACGAGAGGTCGCTTCGTCCCGGTCCTCTCGTACTAGGGACGACATCCCTCAACACTCCAACGCCCGCACCGGATACAGACCGAACTGTCTCGCGACGTTCTGAACCCAGCTCATGTGCCACTTTAACCGGCGAACAGCCGGACCCTTGGGACCTTCTCCAGCCCCAGGATGTGACAAGCCGACATCGAGGTGCCAAACCGCGCCGTCGATGTGAACTCTCGGGCGCGATAAGC
>DATBCM010000108.1:0-6555 GCA_036270455.1 Gemmatimonadales bacterium
GGCCACGTCGATCACGAAATCGGGATTGAACGCGTGCCGCACGCCGAACTCGAAGAGAATCGTCTTGCCGAACCCGACATCCCGGCCGAACGCGTCGTTCGCGTTCGAGTTGGTCAGGTCGGTGTTGATGCCGCCCAACAGCGTGGCGAGATCGGGCGACTGCACCTGGTGCGAATAGGACAGGTGGAAGTCTGTCTGATCGGTGATCGGGAACGATACCCCGATGCGGGGGCTGATGGTCGTGTGCGCCACACCCGGCGTCATGACCTTCGCCAACGCCGCCTGATACGCAGCGTCGGACGAATTCGAATTGAGCGAATGGTCCCAGCTCGGATTGTTGAAGATGAAGCCCGGGGTATTCGCGAAGAGCGCCTTGCTGTTGAAATAGTCCCAGCGCATACCGAGGTCGATGACCACATCGCCCAGGTCGAGACGATCCGCCGCCCACGCCGCGCCGTTGATCGGCTTGTCATGGTAGGCGTTCATGAAGATCTGATTGACGAAGCCACCCTGCCACGCCGCGACATCGTTCTGCTTGATCTCGCCGCCGAACGTGAACCGGTGATACCGGTTCGCCTGCCAATCGACGTTGGCCGTACCGTAGAGGCGCTTCTCGGAGTAGAGGGTCCCCCCGTTGTTGCCGCTGAGTCCCGCCGTGTACCAGTTGCCCGATGCCATGGCGTAGGGGTTCTCACGATAGGGCTGGACCGAGTTGAGATCCGTGCGGCCGGCCAGCGGAATCCGCAAGCCGCTATTAGTCCGCAGATTCTTGACGATCTGGTCCGGATCAGTGAAGAACTCGTTCGCGAACGAGCCGAACCCGGAGAAGTTCAGCGTCGAAAGCTCAACGCCGCCCAGCGGGTTCCGCGTGTTGAGTTCCGACGTCGGATCGAGGGGGCCCGAGATCTGGTTGTTCGTGCCATAGGAGGCGACCACGTTGAACGCCAGCGCGCGATCCGATGACTTGAAGAGCTGGTGGGTCCAGTTCAGCGTGTAGGTCCGCTGCCACGTGTGCGCACCCGAGTAGCGGCTCGGGTCGCCGATGTCGGTCCCCGGCCAGTTGCGGTTCTGGAACCCACCGGCCAAGGTCGAGAACGCGACGCTCGACCCCGACCCGTACGAGTAGGAGACCTTGCCCTGCAGGTTGAGCGACGTGCCCCAGTCCATCGGCCGGAAGGAGCCATGGCAGTCGAAGCCGGCGTTCTGGGAGGCGTCGCACTGCCCGCCGTACTGCACGAAGCGCGGAATCGCTACGTTCTGGACGCCGTTCGCACCGGCGAACGACACGGTGGTGTCGACGCCCGACACGGCGTAATTCGCCACGCCCCCCGCGCCGGCCGACAGGCCTGCGCAGGTCTGATTGAGGTTGGTGGAGCACTCCGTCTGGCCCGACAAGACGCCGGACAGATAGAACCGGAGGCCCTGGATACCCGGTACCGGGCCACCCAGCGTCCCCTCGAACCGGTTGAGGCCCGAGCTGGCGGAGCTGATCAGTCCATCAGTTTGCGCCGAGAGCGAGCCCTGGAGCCGCTCGCCGCCCGCGCGGGTGGTGAACTGGATCACGCCGGACTGCGCATCGCCGAACTGCACCGGCAGTGCGCCCGTGGTCACTGACGCCTCTTCCACCGCGTTGGTCTGGACCTGGACGGTCAGCGCGCTGCTCATCCCGGCGCTCGCACCCGTGCGCACCGGGGCGCCGTCGATGTAGACGTTCGCCTCACCAGGCCGGCCGCCGCGGATCGAGACGCCGTTGCCGTTCCCCGACTCGACCACCCCGGGCTGCAACGATAATACGCTCCGGACGTCGGAAATCGGGAGCGAGGCGATGGTCTGGCCCGAGACAATGGACTTGGACGTCACTTCGTCACGGGGCACGATGGGGTTCGCTGCCGCGACCACGTTGATGCCGCCCACGACGACCGCGGACGGCTTCATCGGGAAGTTCTCGGTCAGCGTCTGCCCACCCAGCACGTGCACGCCGGTCAGGTCGGTCGGCGCAAAGCCGATGAACTGGGCCCGCAGCGTGTAGGTCCCGGGGGGGACGTTATTAATGAAGTAGTAGCCCTTGTCGTCGGTCACGGCGCCGAACGCGGTGCCGGCGATGATCACCTGGGCTTTGGCGACTGCCGCACCTGCCGGATCCGTCACCGTGCCCTGAATCTTCCCGCTCGTCCCCTGGGCGCTGACGGCGCGCAGGCCGAAGAGCAGGAGGCAGCAGATTATCAGACTAAGTCTCTTTCGCATGTGCACTCCAGAAAGTGGACGTGAGAACATCCCGAACGACGCAAAGCGCCAGCGACCCTCCTTCAGGACGGGGACCTCCAGCGGACCTCAGGAATACAGCGCCAACACTGGCGTTTCACAACCGCATTCGTCGCAACAGACTAGCGAGTCGGCTACGTAGCCCTGCGTCTCACCTCCCTTCCTCCGCCGGGGGGTCTCCGAAGGCGAAAAGACCACCCGGGGTTCCCTTGAGAGACGCGGAAGTGGTAGGGAGCAGCACACGCTTGTGAAACCTGCCGCGCTGCGCTACCGTCATATGGGAATCCCATAGGACAGACCGTGACGGACAAAGTCGACGTCAAACAGGGCACCCTTGCCCTCATGATCCTCACCACGCTCCAGGGGCTCGGGCCCCTCCACGGGTACGGCATCGCACGCCGGATCGAGGAGACCAGCCGCCATCGCCTCAAGCTGAACTACGGCACCCTCTATCCCGCCCTGCTCAAACTCGAGCAGGAAGGGTTCATTACAGCCCAGTGGAGCCAGTCCGAGAACAACCGCCGCGCCAAGTTCTACGCGCTGAGCGCGGCGGGCCGGAAACGCCTGGCCCACGAAGAACGTGAATGGCGCCGCAACGCCGACCTGATCGCGGCGTTTCTCACGCCCCAACGGGAGACTCCATGAGTTACCTGCGCGCTGGTTTCGCCCGCCTCGCGGGCCTCTTCGCCCGGCAGCGTTCCGACGACGACCTGCGGGAGGAGCTCCAGTCCCATGTCGACCTGGAAACCGCCGAGAACATCAGGCGCGGCCTCGCCCCGGACGAAGCCCGCCGGCAGGCGCTCCTCGCCTCAGGCGGGCTGACGCAGGCGGCCGAGGCGGTCCGCGACCGGCGCGGGATCCCGTGGATCGAGAGCGCCATCGCCGACCTCCGCTACGCGGCGCGGGCGCTGCGACACAATCCGATGTTCACCACCGTCGTGGTCATCACTCTGGCGCTGGGCATCGGCGCGAACACGGCCATTTTCAGTGTGGTGCGCGGCGTCCTGCTCAAGCCCCTGCCCAATCGCGACGGCGACCGCCTGCTCTACCTCCGGCAGTCCATGGACGGCCCCGGCGGCGAGAACGTCGCCTTCTCCGTTCCCGAAGTGCACGACCTCCGGGCGGCCACACCGGCGTTCAGCGGCATCGCCGAGTACTCCTCGTGGGCGGTCACCTTGCAGGGTGACCACGACGCCACGCGGGTGAACGTGGGGCTCGTCACCGGCAACTATTTCGACGTGATGGGACTCTCCCCCGTCGTGGGCCGGCTGACCCGAACCACGGACGACGGGCCGGGTGTCCCGCCGGTGATGGTGTTGACCCACGATTTCTGGATGCACCGCTTCGGTGGAGACCCGCGGATCGTGGGCACGACGGTGCGACTGGACGAAGGCACGATCGCCACGGTGATCGGGGTCCTCCAGCCCGCGCCGTTCTTCCCCGACCGCATCGACGCCCTGATGAACATGGTGATCAGTCCGCACCACCTGAGTGCGCAGATGGTGCAGGGCCGCACTCACCGCATGACGGAAGTCGTCGCCCGCGTGGCGCCGGGCGCCACGGTGGAGCAGGCCCGGGGCCAAGTGGCCGCGGAGTACGAGCGGATGCGGAACGACCACCCGGATGCCTATGACGCCGGCTCGCACTACCGCATCTCCGTGATCCCGTTCAAGAGCGCTCTGGGGGACCGCGCCCGGACCACCCTCTGGCTCCTGATGGCCGTCGCCGCGTTCGTAATGATTATCTCGGCCGCCAACGTCGCGAATCTGACGCTGATGCGGGGCGTGCGCCGCGAGCGCGAGCTGGTCGTCCGCGCCGCCCTCGGCGCCGGCGTGCTCCGCCTCCGGCGGCTGCTCCTGGCCGAGAATGTCCTGCTCACGCTGGTGGGGGCGGCCCTGGGCGTCGCCCTGGCGGTCGGCGGAGTCCGGCTCTTGGTGGCCCTCGCGGCCCGGTACTCACCACGCGCGAACGAGATTCACCTGGATCCCGTGACCCTCAGCTTTGCGCTCGGGTTGTCGGTGGGCGTGGCGCTGCTGCTCTCGTTTGTCGCCACGCTGCCCCGGGAGGGCACGCTGGGCGCGTGGATCTCGGCGGCCGCGGGACGGCTGAGCGGAGGGTTGCGGAAACAGCGGCTGCAGCGGGCCCTGGTGGTTGCCCAGATCGCGGTGTCGGTCGTGCTGCTCGCGGGGGCGGGCCTGCTCACGCGAACCATGATGCGCCTGGCGGACGTGAGTACCGGGCTCAAAACCGAGCAGGTGCTCGCGATCGACGTACCCCTGCTCAGCTTCTCGCAGCTGTCGAGTACGGGCAACATCCTCCCGGCCGACGCCGCGGCCAAGGCGAACTACGACCGGATGCGGCAGGAGATCGGCGCCATCCATGGTGTCCTGGACGTCGGGCTAGGCTCGACCATGCCCCTCAACGTTGCCCTCGGGCAGCTGGACGTCAAAGCGGAGGGCCGGGTCCCGGCTGTGGGCGAAGCGACCCCCCGCGCCGACTTCCGGACCGCCGATCCCAACTACTTCGAGGCGGCGGGCATCCCCATTCTCGCGGGGCGCCCCTTCTCCCTCACCGACCGGATGGGGAGCGGGCGGGTCGTGATCATCAACCGGACGCTGGCGGACCGGCTCTTCCCCGGGGAGGATGCTGTGGGCCGGCGCGTCGCCTGGACCGGCGACGTCCTGCGTTTCACGCCCTTCAGTGGAGACTGGCGCACCGTGGTCGGCGTCGTCGGCAACACCCAGGACGGCGGACTGGACGCCCCGCCGCGGCCCGCGATGTACATGCCGTTCGCGGGCGAGCTGGCACTGGGCGGCACCCTGGTGGTGCGGGCCGACAGCGACGTGTCCGGACTCGTCGCGGCGTCGACGGCCATCGTCCGGCGCCTCGCGCCGACCTCCCCGATCGAGCACGTCCTGACCATCGCGCAGATCAAGGATGAGAGCGTCGCCCCGCGCCGTCTGAATGCCGCGCTGGTGTCCTCGTTCGGACTCCTGGCCGTGCTCATCGCGGCGGTGGGCATCGCCGGGGTCCTCGCCTTCTCGGTCAGCGCGCGCACGAATGAAATCGGCATTCGGATGAGCCTCGGCGCCGACCGGGGCCAGGTGCTGCGCATGATCCTGCGGGAAGGCGGGGTGCTGTTGTTCGTCGGCCTCGGGCTTGGCCTGGGCGGCGCCTTCGTGGGCACCGGCGTGATCCGCGGCCTGCTGTTCGGCGTCAGCCCGCGTGACCCCATGACGCTCGTCGGGGTCGCGCTCATGATGGCGGTCATCGGCATCGTCGCCTGCTGGATCCCGGCGGCGCGGGCGGCCCGGGTCGATCCCCTGGTGGCCATGCGGGCGACCTAGGGAACGCCCGGGAGCTCCCTACTTGGGCAGATCGAGCCAGTCGAGCACACCCCGGTCGGAGGCGCTGACCTGCTGCCAGTTGGGCGAGCCCTCGTCCTGTAGTTGCGGGAGCTTCGAATAGAAGCACTGCCGCAGATGGCGCTGAGCGCCGATCCGGGCCTCGGTCTGGTATTGGCGCGTCAGCAGCGTAGCCAAGGGCGCCAGCGTCTTGAGAGGCCCGTCCGTCATCCCCGCGTAGTTGATGTTGACCTCGCGGTACACGCCCTTCACCCGGGCGGCAATCGTTTCCCCTACCGGAATCAGCTTATACGCGGTGTGGTCGAGCTTCTCGAGGTTCGGCAGAGGCGCCGCTCCGACGAAGATGGCCAGCGCGATATCCCCCTTGTTCAAGGCGTCGATCACCTCGGCCCCCGTATTGAAGGGGACGACCTCGAAGCCGCCTTCACCCTGGCCGGTGAGGATCCGCGAGGTGAACACGCCGCCACCCGCGGCTCCGACCCGGAAGCCCCGGGCGTCCTGGAGGGAGTTGAACTCCTGCTTGCCGAGGGAGAAGCCCTTCTTCCCCGTCTTCGAGGTCCGCAAGGCCACCACGTGAATCGGCTCCGGCCACAGGGCGAGGAGCGTCTTGTACCGCTTGTAGCTCGGGTCGGCCTGGGCGTTGGCGAAATAGACGTCCGAGTGGAGAAAAGCGGCCTGGGCCCGGTTGTTCACCAGGGCATCCAGGTTCCCCGGGGCGCCACCTTCGTTCTGCGCCATGGTGATGGGAAAGGCGTCGGTGGAGCACACACCGATGAGCTCCCCGAGCATCTTCTGATAGGTCCCGGATGAGCTCGAGGCGGCGATCTTGATTTCCTGGGCGCCGAGCGCCGGTGCCACCATCAGGACCAGCGCCGCCGTAAGACCGCGGGTCGTCAGTCGCATGTGCGCTCCATTTCCGAGGACGAGT
>DATBCM010000109.1:0-1797 GCA_036270455.1 Gemmatimonadales bacterium
GGGGTGTTGAAGGTCGGGAGGAGGGGGAGCAGGGTGAGGACATCGCCTCCCAGACTCTTGAGCCAGTGACAGGTGGACTCGAGGTCGTGGAGGTCACCGAAGGTCCGCGAACGGGCGGAGCGGAGTGCGGCGAGCTGCGCGCTCACTCCCCAACTCCGGTTCCCCTCGCCGCGGCGCCAGGCACTCGAAGGCGCGGCGATCACCGTCGTGCCGCCATCCGTGTGAAGCCCCTGCGGCTCGTCATCCCACGCGATGCGCACGGGTGTTGCCTCGTGCCGTCGCAAGTCGCGGATGGCCTCGAGCGCCGCACCGGCGTCCTGTGGCCCCGCGATCGGCGCACCGAGTGCCGCGCACACCCGCACCAGCGTTTCCGCCGGAGGGGTAACGGGCCGCGCGAGGCCGTCGACGTAGCTCGTGCTGACCCCCAACTCGGCCGCGAGGGCGTGCAGCGCGCTCAAGTCCTCCATTGGATCCACGCCGTCAGGGCGCGGGGTGGATGCGAATGGCCTGACCGCCGCCGGGCGCCATGGCGATGCGAAGCCGGGTGAGGCTCGAGACCGGGCGGTGGGTGATGGCGACCGGGAAGGGGTTCGAGCGCCAATCCGCGCCCGGGCCATCGGCGTAGATGTCGGCCACGTATTTCTTCCCGGGCGTCAAGAAGGACAGGGAGACGTCGAGGGTCCGGGCCTGCTCGTCGGTGATGGCGCCGAGGAACCAGTCGGGGCCGCCACGCTCTTTGCGGACGACGGCGACGTAGTCGCCGATCCGGGCCGCGAGCACCCGGGTCGTGTCCCAATCGACGGCGACGTCCTTGATGAACTGAAAGGCCGGCTGATTCTTGTAGTTCTCGGGGAGGTCGGCGGCCATTTCCACTGGGGAGTAGAGCACGACGTAGTGCGCGAGCTGCCGGGCGAGCGTAGTCCGGACCCGGGGGTCCTCCAGGCCGTGCGTGTGACCGCTGGACTTCTCGAGGATGTCGAAGATCCCGGGAGTCTGATCGAACGGACCGTCGAGCATGCGGGTGAAGAAGAGGATGGTCTCGTGCTCGGGCGGGTTGCCGCCTTCGCCACCCCAGGCGTTGTACTCCTGACCCCGCGCCCCTTCCCGCGAAATGAAGTTGGGGTACGTCCGCCGCTCGCCGGTGTCATGCATCGGCTCGTGCGCGTCTACGGCGATGTCGTGCTTCGCGGCTTCTTCGACGACGTGCCGGTAATGCCGCACCATGGTCTGCGAATAGTGAGAGTCCCCGTTGCCGATAGTGTCGGTCACATACCCGGTCTTGATCGCGTGGACGCCCAGGGACTGATAGAGCGTGAAGGCGGAGTCCAGCTGGCGCTCGTAGTTCTCGATGCCCCCTGAGGTCTCGTTGTGCACGATCAGGCTCACGCCCTTGGACTTGGCGTACCGGGCGACCTCGGCGAGGTCGTAATCGGGGTTGGCCTGGGTAAACGAGAACCCACTGCGGTTCTTGATCCAGTCACCGTCCCAGCCGACGTTCCAGCCTTCCACCAGTACGCCGCCGAAGCCATTGGCCGCCGCGAAATCGATGTATTCCTTGGCGCGGGCCGTCGTGGCGCCATGTTTGGCGCCGGTCGCCCATGTGTACAGCCCCAGGTGCATGCCCCACCAGATCCCGACGTACTTCATCGGCTTGATCCACGATGTCGAGGGCAGGACGTTGGGAGGATTGAGATTGAGGCCCAGGACGGAGGGTGCCAGCTGGGTGACGGAGTCGGCGACCTGGATGGTGCGCCAGGGCGTGTGGAAGGGGGTGGTCCCTCGAACCTTGATGCCGTC
>DATBCM010000110.1:0-3472 GCA_036270455.1 Gemmatimonadales bacterium
CGCAGATCGGCGCGCGCGTTGACATCTGGTACGCCCAGGAGTCCATACAGGACCGGTGCGCACCCCTCGACCGGTTTCAGCCGGACTCTGATCAGAAAAACCTGCAGACCTGCGACCATTTCACCGCGGACAATCTGTCTCTGAGTGTGGTCGGACTCAGTGGCAGTGTTCTCCTCCGGCCGCTCCCCCAGGCTTCGATGAGTCCCTACTTGCGGGCCGGGGTTGGTCTCGTCATTCCGACCGGCGAGACGCTCTCCGCGTCGGGCGACTTCATCGCGAACGGTCGCGACCTCACCCGGGAGATGATCGTAGATTCGAGCGGACAGGGGCCACGGGGCTATGGTGTACTCGCTCTGGGTGTGCAATCAGGGTCCGGCGGCTCATCGCGATTTCAATTCGAGGTGTCGGACGCCATGATCGCCATCGACCGCCTGACCGGGCCTGCAGACGTCAACGGCCGGGCCCCACGGGTGCGCGCGCTGACCAACACCTTCTCCCTGACACTGGGGATCGCCGTCGTGTTCAGTGGGCGACGGGGCCGCCGTTACTGATCGTCCGGGAGTCTTGCCGTTCGGTTTGCGCGGCGCTTAGTTAGCCGTTCAGCCTCGAGTGGACCCGTGGCCAAGACGCGGAAGAGCAGGCCCAAACGAGCCGTCAGGCAGCGCGGAACGACCTCCCGCGCCGCCTTGGACGTGCGCGTGCTGGAGCAAATCTCCGCGGGCGTCCCCCTGAACCACGTGCTCGAAACCATCTGCCTCGGCATGGAGTCCCTGGCCGAGGGAATGCGCGCGTCGGTCCTGCTGCTCGAGGACGGGGTGCGCGTCCGTCATGGGGCCGCCCCGCACCTTCCCGCCGAGTGGACCACCTGGATCGACGGCCGGACCATCGGCCCGAACGAAGGCTCCTGCGGCACCGCCGCGTTCCGGAAACAGCCGGTCGTCGCCACCGACATCGCGACCGATCCCCGGTGGGTGAAGTACAAGGACGCCGCGCTCAAGCACGGCCTTCGATCAGGCTGGTCCATCCCGTTCTTTGACGGCGACGGCAACGTCCTCGGCACTTTCGCGATGTACTACGACCGCCCCCGCTCGCCGACCGTGACCCAGCTGGGACTTGCCGAACATGCGGGTCACCTCGCGTCGGTCGCGGTCCAGCGGCACCGGGCGCAGGCCGCGGTCGCCGAGTCGGAGGAGACGGCGCGGCTGATCATCGACCAGGCGCTCGATGCGAACGTGGTGATGGACGCCGGCGGCCTGGTGCGGGGATGGAATGCCCGGGCGACCGCGATGTTCGGATGGACCGCGGAGGAGGCGACCGGCAAACTCCTGGCCGAGCTGATCATTCCGAACCGGCTGCGCCGCGAGCATCAGAATGGGCTCACCCGGATCGCCGAAACCGGACGCGGCACGATCATCGGCCGGCGGGTGGAGATGCCCGCCGTGCACCGCGACGGCCGGGAGCTGCGGGTGGTGCTGGCCATCACGCGCATCCGCCGCGGCGACCAAACGATGTTCAGCGCGTTCATCGAAGACGTCACGGAATCCCACCGGACCGCCGCCGCCCTGCGCGAGAGCGAACGGCACCTTGCGCTCATCTACGACCACGTCGCCGACGTCCTCTTCGAGCTCCAGGTGGACGACGGCGGCTACCGGTTCATTTCCGTCAACCCGGCGTTCCTGTCGGTCACCGGACTCACCCGCGAAGACGTTATCGGCAAGTTCGTGCACGAGCTCCTCCCCGAGCCGTCCCGTTCCCTCGCCATTGGCAAGTACGATGAAGCCCTGCGCACCCGGAGCACGGTGCGCTGGGAAGAGTTGACCAATTTCCCCGCGGGTCCGCGACTGGGCGAAGTGACGGTGACACCGGTCTTCGGCTCGCAGACCCGGCCGACGGTCCTGATCGGTTCCGTGCGCGACCTCACCGCCCGCCGGCAGATGGAGAACGAAGTCCGTCAACTCCAGAAGCTGGAAGCGATCGGCCGCCTGTCCGGCGGCATCGCGCACGACTTCAACAACATCCTCGCCGTCATCCTCGGCGTCGGGAACATGCTGCTGAAGGATGTCACGGACGCGGACCTCCGGGACCAACTCGAGGAAATCATGGAAGCGGGCCGGCGCGGCGCGACGCTCACCCGCCAGTTCCTCGCTTTCGCCCGGAAGCAGGTGCTGCAGCCCCAGCCGCTCGACTTGAGCGCGACGGTCCGCGACCTCTCCGGCATCATGAAGCGCCTGCTCCGGGCCGACATCACCATGGAGCTCCGGCTCGCCGATCACCCGGGCACGATCCTGGGCGATCCCAGCCAGATCGAGCAGGTCGTGATGAACCTGGTCGTGAACGCCCGCGACGCGATGCCCGTCGGCGGTGCCCTCATCATCGAGACGGCGGACGTGGAGCTCGATGAGATCACCGCCGCCCACCTGGTGGCCACCCCCGGACCCACGGTGCGCCTGACTGTGACGGATACGGGCGCGGGGATGACCGACGAGACGAAACGCCGGCTCTTCGAGCCCTTCTTCACCACCAAGGAGGCCGGCAAGGGCACTGGACTCGGGCTCGCCACGGTCTACGGGATCGTGAAGCAGTCGGGGGGCACCATCGACGTCGAGAGCGCGCCGGGCAAAGGGGCGTCCTTCAAGCTGTACTTCCCCCGCTCCACCGAGAGGCCGGGACGGAAATCGGAGCGCACGGCGCACCGGGATTCCTGGGGACGCGGCCTGGAAGGGTTGAAGATTCTGCTCGTAGAAGACGAACCAGCCCTGCGCAGCGCGTTCTCGCGGATGCTCACCCGTCTCAAGTGTCAGGTGACGGTCGCCGCAAACGGGGCCGACGCACTCGAAGCCGTCAAGCGGGACGAATTCACGCCCGACTTGCTCATCACCGACACGGTCATTCCGGGAATCAGCGGGAACGAGCTCGCCCGGCGCCTCACGACTGCCTTGCCCAAGCTCAAAGTGCTGCGGATGTCAGGCTATGCCGATCCCGAGATCAGCCAGGCGGAGTCGACGGAGTCGTTGGGGCCGTTCCTGCAGAAACCGTTCACCTTGCCCGAGCTGACCCAGGCGGTCCAGCAGACGATGGACGGCTAGGAGGCCCCGGCTCTGCGGCCGCGCACCAGGTCACGGAACACGTCCCGCCCCGTCCCCCGGGCGGGATCGTTGCTCCGGGCCTGAGCCAGCCGGTCCAGGAGCTCCGACTCGAGCGCAGGCCCCTCCGGACCAGCCAGGTCGATGGCCCGGGCCGCGTATCTCAGGATTTGTACCGCCTCGAGTCCCGCGATGTCGTCGAAGAACCACCCGCAAGACGTGAACATCCGCAGCGTGTACTTCTCGAGCTCGAGGAGCGGCGGGCGATCCCCGTCGATGCGGCCGACCACCTCACCGTACCGGTCACGCGCTTCCCACGGATCTCCCTTGTACTCGCGCGCGTAGATGGTGTGGATGCGGTCCGCGAGCCGGTTCAATCCGTCGCGGAG
>DATBCM010000111.1:0-2105 GCA_036270455.1 Gemmatimonadales bacterium
CCGCGTTCACTTTGATCGGTGAAATCCGAAACTACCGCTGATTGTGGTGAAAGGTTCCGTTGACTGGTGGGTGCACAGCGTTGCTTTGGGGCTACACCAACTAACTCCCTCCGAACTTGCCCTGCAGCTCCGCGATCAGACTCTGCAGCAACACCGCGCCCCCGCTCCCCGGGGGCGCGTTCCGTTCCAGGGCCCGCTCCATCCGGGACGGGTCGAGCACGGGCCGGTACACGGCCTCGACCGTCATCTTGCTCTTCCCCGGCGCGTCCGGGTCCACCCAGACCCGGAGCTTGAACGTCGCCATCATGGTGCCGAGGTCACCGGTGCCTGACGTAACCTGATGCGTATCGGTGTCGTACCAGGTGGTTTCGACGTACCCGTCCCCGGCGTTGCTCCACTCCAGGTGAATGCCCTGGGACTCGAACCAGGCCCCGACCGCCGACGCGATCGCCGGCACCGAGCCGGTGAGCAGGACCGACGCGTCCTCCGGGTACGGCAGAAACCCGGGCCGGGAGGAGGCCGGATTGCAGGCGGCGA
Organism: Gemmatimonadales bacterium; assembly: GCA_036270455.1. Classification (GTDB taxonomy): domain Bacteria; phylum Gemmatimonadota; class Gemmatimonadetes; order Gemmatimonadales; family GWC2-71-9; genus 40CM-2-70-7. The sequence continues at coordinate 538 of DATBCM010000111.1, forward strand.
CGAGGACGGCCGCCGCCGGCAGCCACCGCCGCGCGTCAGTGGGTGTGAGGCGCATCGTGCGTGTGAGCCGTATCCGCGTGGGTGTGGCTGGTATCCGCGGGCGCCGCGTGGTCGTCATCGTCGTCCGGCTCACCGGGATGGTGATGGTGGCCTTCGGCGCGATTCTCGATCTCCGTCTTCATGGTGGCGGTAGGGACGCCCGCCGCGTGTTGGAAGTAGAGCTCGCCGCCCTTCTTGCCCGTGGCGACGAGGAAGCAGGCACCGACGACTGCGAGAATGCGGAGGATGGCGGTCTCCATGGGCGCGGGACTGAACCGGCGCCACAGCTGCCACACCAGGACCAGGGTGAAGATGCTCATCGTGATCAGGGCGAGCTTCTCGTGGACTTCCATGATCTCATGGATGGCCTCGCCGTGGTCGATGACGTCTTCGGCCTGCTCGCCGGCCAGCACTGCCACCCAGCCGCCGAGGACCCCGGCCCAGAGGGTCCAGATGGAGGCCCAGCGGAGCGATTCCCGCTTGAGGAGCCACCCGCCCAGCTCGAACAGGACCGCGAAGATGAGCAGCGCCGCGGGCAGGTCGTTCACCGCCGCGTGGAAGCTTGGCCAGGTATAGCCGAACACGAAGTCCTCCGCCGGGGGGGCGGTTAGAGTCCCAGCCGCGCCACGGTGGGCGGCGTGGTCGAGTGATCGTAGAAACCCTTCCCGCTTTTCTTGCCGTACATCCCGGCCAGGACCATCCGCTTGAGGAGCGGGGGCGGCGCGTACTTCTGCTCCTTGTATTCGGAGAACATGATCTCGGCGATCTTGTAGGTGGTATCGAGTCCCACGAAGTCCAGCAGGGTGAGGGGCCCCATGGGGTACCCGCACCCGAGCTGCATCGCCTTATCTATGTCGGCCGTGCCCGCCACACCATGCTCGAGTGCCCGGATTGCGTCCAGAAGGTATGGCACCAGGAGCAGGTTCACGATGAACCCCGAATTGTCTTTCGCCGCCACCGCTTCTTTGCCGAGGGACTTCGCGAAGGCAAAGGCGCGGGCGAACGCTTCATCGGAAGTCGTGACGGTCCGCACCACCTCGACCAGCTGCATCAACGGCACGGGATTGAAGAAGTGCAATCCGACGAACCGGTCGGCCCGGCTGGTGGCCGCGGCCATGGCGGCGATGGTGAGGCTCGATGTATTCGAGGCAAAAATGGTGGCGGGGGCGCAGAGGCCGTCGAGGGCCTTCCACAACTCGTTCTTGAGTCCCAGGTCCTCCGTCACCGCCTCGATCACGATGTCGCAGGACTTGAGGTCAGGGACCTGCGTGGTGAACGACAGGCGAGCGAGGGTGGCGTCCCGGTCGGCGGCCTGGAGCTTGCCCTTCTCGACGAACTTGGCCAACGACTTCTCGATGCCGGCCTTCGCCTTGTCCAGAATCGGAGGGGCCACGTCCCGGACGATCGTCTGGTAGCCGGCGCTCGCCGCGACCTGCGCGATGCCCGACCCCATCAGCCCGCACCCCAGCACTCCGACGGTCTTGATCTCGCTCATGTCCCCCAGCCTTGGATGGTCTTCCGGATCTCGT